>CBDVDJ010000126.1:0-7398 GCA_965372695.1 uncultured bacterium | reverse complement strand
CATCTGCTTCTTTCCCCTGTTCAAATATTTCGTCGCCCAGGACGACTTTACACTGCTATTGACGGCGTACCGGGACGGCTGGGGCGCATTCGCGGACTATTTCGCGCAGAAGCCGGGCATGTTCCGGCCGCTCACGAAAGCCGCCTGGTTCGGATCGATGTACCGCGTGTTCGGGCTCGACGCGGGGCCGTATCACGCCGTTTCGATCGGGGTGCACCTGCTGAACACCGTTCTGCTTTACCGGCTGATGACCAAAGTCCGCGTGTCGAGGACGGCGGCGCTGGTCTGTGTGACGCTGTTTGCGCTCAGTGTTGCCTTTTATCACATCATCGGCTGGATCTCGTGCATACAGCAACTGCTGGGACTTTGCTTCATGTTGATGTCGCTCATCTGGGGGATCGACTACCTCCACCGACGATCGTCACGGACCCGGTGGCTCTCGCTTGGAGCGTACGTACTGGCGTTGATGTCGGTGGAACAGACATTCGCGGTGCCGGTCGTCCTGGTGCTTTTCGCCTGGCTCTCGCCGGGGGCGCCGCAACACCGGCTCGGATTGAAGGCGGCCGCCGCGCGGTACGCGGCCCACCTCTCGATCCTGGTGTTGTACCTGGTGTTCATCGGTGTCTGGAAGACGCCGCCGGATCAGGGTAGCTATGCTTTTTCTTTCGGCCGTAACGTGACGGTCAACCTGCTGTCGTATCTCGGCTGGACACTGGAGTTCGGCGCGGCGCTCCCGTCGCGAATGGCAACGGGGAACATCCCCTGGAGCCTCAGCCATGTGTTTGTATTTCTGATCGTGATGTACCATCTCGCCAGGAGGCGCTGGCGGGAGGTCGCGTTCGGCCTGTCGTTCTTCGTCCTCGCCGTGTTCCCCGCGTTGTTCCTGTCCGATCATACGTTTTATCTGCATACATATATCCCGGCGTTCGGCCTGCTCTATCTCGTCGCGCTTTTTGTCGACGACCTCCTCGAACTGCCGTGGATGCGGACCGACACGTCGCGCATGGCGCTGCTCGGTATCGTCCTGGTGACGATGACGGCCGTGTCTTTTGTCATGGTGAGGAAGAACGAACGATACCGGATGTTCGATCTGATCGACATGCCCCGGAGTTTCGTGTTGCGCCGCGCACTTATCGCGGGCGCCATGTACGAAAGCCTGTCCAGGGAAAAGCCCTTCGAAGATAGCACCCAGAAAGTGTACCTCGTCTACGGAAGAGAAGGCGGCCGCGACGAAGCAAAGTGGAACAACAAGAACGTGAAAGCGGCGACGGGGTGGGGGGCCATGATCAATCTGATGTACGACAAGCCCGATCTGCAGGTGGAATTCAAGGTGGCGGGTGACGCGATCGGATGGGAGGAGCAGTTTGTGTCGGATATCTATTTCTACGACGACTACGGGAACTGTTCGCCGATGCCGCTTCAGTCGGAGGAGTAGCCCGTCAGGGTCCCGGTTGATGTAATCCGCGACGGAGCTTCATCTGTCCGGCGAGTTTCTCCCACAGGGCCACGGCGGTGAGAGCCGCCAGCACGCACACCGCGACCTCGGCGGTGAACCGGAACCGGGGCTTGCTCCAGAACACGACCGAGTAGCATACCCAGTTCATGAATATCACACCGTAGAGCAACACGACTCTCGCGCGACCGATCCGCCGGAAGAAGTAAAGTCCGGCGAGCGCAAACGGCAACAACGCGCGGTAGAACCACGTTGTGATCGGTACGGAGCCGGGGGGAAACGCTTTTCTGACCACGATCGTGCGTTCCGGGGTAATGTGGTATTTCATCAACGCCGCCCTCACTGCGTAGGTATCCGCGTCCCATAGCAGCTTCGGCGTACCCTTGCCGATATCGGCCACGAGCTGCGACGGCCGGTAAGACAGGTACGCCATGCCCCGGCGAAAGGCCCGGCGCTGCTTTTCGGCCTCGTCGTCGGTGGCGATAGGCGTCTTTGTGATGTCGTGATAGCCGTACGATGTCGAGTTGTGGCCGAAGTAGAAATTGACGCCGCCCGTAGTGGACAGGCCGACGCCGGGGCCCATCACCACCCGGTTACGAACGAGCCACGGGGTGACGACGGCGGCGCACACGGCGAGCAGGATCGCCGGCGCCAGCAGCCGGCGGCGGACATTCCCGGGTGTCTTCGCCCACACGAGGTACAGCATGACGGGCAGGTAGAACAGCGCTTCACCGCGGGTCAGCACGGCGAGGCCGGCGAGCGTGCCCGCCAGCGCCGCCCGGGTCCAACCCGATGGCTTTTGTGAGAACAACGCAGTGAACGAAGCGAAGAGGAAAAGAACGAAAAGGTGCTCCGACGCGATGATGGGAGCGAAGAATACGAACGTCGGGTTGAACGCGCAAATTGCCGCCGCGGTCAGCGCCGCCGGTCGGCTGTTGGACAACGCCAGCGTCAGCCTGTGAACGATCGGGATCAATGCCACGGCAAGAAATATATTAAAAAACGCCAGCCACTCCACTCCCCGGCTGACAACCATCGCCAGAGCGAGCAAAGCAGGAGAGACCGGCAGGCGGCGTGCCGTCGGGATGGGGTATCCAAACTGTCCTTCGTCGTGGAGGTCGCGGCCGATTTCGTAGTAGTCCAGATAGTCGGAAAACGGTATGGGGTGCGTGTGCAACGTCCAGAGGGTGCTCAGCACGAAGCTGAGCAACATCAGCAGGGGAACGGGCCGCGCGCTCACAGCGGCCAGCACCCGCCGCATTCCGCCCCCCCCCCGGGGGGCGCTTGTGGTGGCGGTGGATTTTTTCTTTCTGGGTCTCGTAGTGATCCCCACTCGTTTTAATCGTCGTCGCGCTCCTGGTAGAAACTGATCGCCTCGAACGGGTTGACGACGCTGGTGACGACGTTGATGAGGTGGGCGGCGATCCGTTTGAGATAGCGCGAGTACAGGGCGATGGTGACCGCGGTTCCCGGCGTGCAGCCGGGGGCCGTTTCCTGTATGAGTTGTGTCTGGATCTCGTCACATTTCTTGAGAATCCACCAGTATCCCTCTATCAACTCCTGCGCCGTCTTCTTGTCGGAATCCTTGACCGCGGGGATGGCCTTGTCGAACAGCTCTCCCACGCTGGTTTCGATATTGACGATGTCGCTCTCGAACACGGCACACTTGACTCTCCTGGGGTGCGCGATGGCGAGGTCCATGATGTTTTTGGTGTAGTCGCCCAGGCGCTCGATGTCGATCACGATGCTCGTCAGGATGAGGCCGGGAATGATATTGGCTCCCCCGGTGATCGCCAGGTGTTTGAGCACCTTCTTGCGAACCTCCCGCTGGTACCGGTTGACCACAAGGTCGGTTTCGTAGACGGTCATCTTTATCTCGCCATCGTCGCTGTGGCGAAGCGATCCCACCGACTCGTGAAACATTTCCCGCGTGCTCTCGAGCATCGTATGAGAATCATTCAACGCCTGCGTCAGCAGGTTGTCCGATCTCCACAGTTCGATCAGTTCTTTGATATTGAACATGTTTCCTTCACCCCACGATCCAGATAAACAACAGTGGCATAGCGAAAAATACCAGAAGAATATAAAAAAGCGGAATCAATCTTGATCTCTGCGCGGATTCTGCGAGGCGTTCGGCCATCCGGATCGGTACGCGCTTGACCGGCCAGAGTATCAGGATGCCGGAAATATTGAAGAGCAGGTGCGCAAACGCAACCGTCAGGGCGGACACCTCACCCGTTACGAGCGACGCGAGAATGGCGGTGATCGTCGTCCCCACGTTGGCGCCGAGGGTCATCGGGAAGATCTGACGGAGCGTCAGAATGCCCGCGCCGGCGAGCGGTACGGCGAGCGACGTCGTGATCGAGCTGCTTTGCACCATTACCGTCAATACGAGTCCCAGGGAAAAACTGCGACTGTCGTTCTTGAAAAGGGTCGAGGAAAAGAACTGCTCGACCTTGCCGATGACGACCGCCTTGAGGTTGACCACGATGTAGCGGAGCGCGACGAACAGCAGGAGCATCGAGACGATCAGCATCAGCCATCCAGTTTCGTGCGTCAGGTTCGTAATGGCGTCGACGGATGGCTTGACGATCACCTTGAGAACGTTGAAAAGCTTGAATCCGCCGATGTCGGAGAACTCGACGGCGAGAAACGACGCAATCTTCCCGAGAAAGTTTGTCGCCAGCTGCAGCGGAAACAAAACGAGGACGGCCAGCAGGTTGAAAAAATCGTGTACGGTGGCGGCGGCGAACGCCCGTTTGAACTCGTCGGCGCGTCCGATGTGTCCCAGAGATACGAGGGTGTTGGTCACGCTGGTGCCGATGTTGGCGCCGATAATGATGGGAATCGCGTGCGTGACATCGAGTCCGCCGCCGGCGACGAGGGCGACCGTCATCGACGTCGTCGTCGACGAGCTCTGCACGAGGCTCGTCGCCAGGATACCGATGAACAGCCCCACAAACGGGTTCGCCGTCGTTTCCAGCAGGCGCTTCGCGAAATCCTCGCCGAAAAACTTGAACGACGCCCCCATCAGCGAGATGCTGACGAAGAAAATATACAGAAGTGCCAGGAGTGCTAACAGCCGCAAGACCGGTGGCACGTTGGCAGGACCGTTGATTTTGATCGGGACCCTCCGAAGATTGGACACCGCCGCGCCCTGGCGACGGATACGTCCGGATAGTTTCTCATATGAGGGGGGAGTGTCAAATGGAAACCGTCTGCAAACACTTCTCGCGCGCGGGGGGGCTAGTGGCCCTCACCCCAGGTTTTTTCGCCGGCCTCGATACGCACGGTGAGACGGTTGGTCTCGTGCGGGAGCGGGCAGGTGGCAAAGGGCGAGAAGGCGCAGGGCGGGTTGTATGCCTTGTTGAAGTCGAGGACGATGGTCCCGTCCCCGGAGGGACCGTCGGCGACGAGGAAGCGGCCGCCACCGTACGTCTCGAGGCCGCTGGTGTCGTCCCCGAACACGAAGAACAGGCGGCCGCCGGAGGCGTTCACGGGCTCGAGCGAGCACTTCTCGCCGCGCACTTCGAATACGACCCGGCCCGGGCACAGTTCCTCGAACTCGCCGCCCAGCACGTTCGGTATGCGAATGGTACGTGGAGGGTCGTAAACTTCCAGGCGCCCTTCGATCCGCCAGGCGGAGTCGGCGGGGAAGCAGTCGATGCCGTCGAAGTGCTTCAAGAGTTCGCTGTCGAGATCCTTCAGCCGGATGTACAGGTCGCCCGAGCGATCGATCACGTAGAAACGAAAGCTGCCCATCTCCAGCATCGTCGTTTCCTCGTCGACGTCCGATCCGAGGGGCATGGCCGATACCGGCTCCCCGGCCGACGCTATTTCCACACCAGCGGTCACTTCGAGCGTCACGGCACCCTTGTCGAGAACAAATACACCCGCGTGGGGCGGCGCGCCGGCGGGGAACACCAGCGCGTTGTCCGCGGCGGACCCGAACGGGTTTCGTCCCTCGGCCAGCGGAAACAACCCCGCCAGCGTGAGGTATCCCTCCTGGCTTTTCAGCGACTCGAGGCGCTTTGCCTTCCAGGCGTCGATTTCCTCCAGGTAGGCGTCGGTTTCGGCGGAACCGCCGGCCAGAGCGGCCGCGGCGGCGCCGGGCAGGAGGGAGGCGACAAAAAGAGCGGCCACAAACGAGTTGATCGGGCGGGGGACGGGTGCGTGCATGGGCCGGTTCTCCTGTTAAATCCTGGTGTGCGGCTACTCGTCGCTGTAGAGCAACGTGTGGGCGACGCCGTCGGCTTTGATGTAGCCGCGGTACATACCCCTGGTGTTGAACGGCATGGCGATATTCCCGTTCCTGTCCAGCGCGACAAACCCGCCCGTGCCGCCCATCGCGGTGAGCTTGTCGATGACGACCGAGGCGGCGGCGGCGAGATCGAGGTCCAGGTACGCCATCTGCACGGACACCTCGTACGCGATGAGCCCGCGCATGAAGTACTCGCCCACGCCGGTACCGGACACGCCGCACGTCTCGTTGTTGGCGTAGGTGCCCGCCCCGATGATCGGCGAGTCGCCCACGCGGCCCCAGCGCTTGTTGGTCAGCCCGCCGGTGGAGGTGCCGGCGGCGAGATTGCCCTCACGATCGAGAGCGATGCAGCCGACGGTGCCGTGCTTGTCCTCCCTCTTCGGCGGGATTATGGCGTCGGTCTCTACGTTTTCCCTTTCCTTGACCCGTTGCAGGCTGTCCCATCTGTCCTGCGTCCAGAAGTACGCGCTGTCGGCGGTTTCGAGGCCGTGCTCGGCGGCGAATATCCCGGCGCCGGCGCCCACCAGCATGACGTGCCGTGACTCGGTCATCACCAGGCGCGCCGCGCTGATGGGATTCTTGATGTTCGTTACCGACGCGACGGCTCCGGCGTTGAGCGTGGCCCCGTCCATGATGGACGCGTCCATCTCGTTGCGTCCCTCGCTGGTGAACACCGCCCCGCGTCCCGCGTTGAACAGAGGAGAGTCTTCCATGATCCGGATCGTGGCCTCCACCGCATCGACACTCGTTCCCCCGCTGGAAAGTACCGCATAGCCGGCCTCGAGGGCCTCCGTGAGCTTGCCGCGGTACATTCCTTCACGCTCGGGGGTCATGTTCTCCCTGAGGATCGTGCCCGCGCCGCCGTGGATGACGATCGCGATGTCACCGGCGGCGGTGCCGCCGGCGGCAATACCGCCGGCGCCGATGCCGGCCAGGAAGACGATTGAAAGCGACAGCAGGAGATACTTGTTCACGCGGTTCATTGGCGTCCACGCTCCGTCCATTGAAGTGTGTTGATATCGACTGTATTGCGGGATTCTAGCAGAAGAGGACATAAAAAAACAGCCGCGGCGGCGAAGCATCACGGCCCCAGGTGCGCGAGTTTGACACAGAAGGCGGCCCAATGGTAGGGATGGCGAATGCCGTCCGGGCCCCGCATCTCGCCGCGGCGAACCTGCGAAATCGCCCGGGGTACCGGGACGTCGTCTTTGCGGCACAGCCGGATGAACTCGGACATCGTGGCGGCGGCCGCGTCGTCGGGAACGGCCCAGAAGGTCTGGACGACGGCGCCGGCGCCGGCATCGAGAAACGCGTCGCCGAAGCCGGGGCCCGTGACTCTGCCTTCGGCATACGGAGCGCCGGTCGCGCAGCCCGACAGTACCACCAGTTCGCACGCAGCAAAATCGGCTTTCCGGACGTCGCCGATGACGAGGAGCGATGCGTCGGGCGGCGAATCGGCGGCGGCGGACAGGGGCAGAAGCGTGAGATAGGGAACCTCTGGATTGGAAAGAAAATGGGCCGCCACGTACACGAGAGAAGCGTCCTCCCACGCCGCCAGAACGCGTTCTTTGGTCGCGTCGGGTCCCTTCAACTCGAGCGGTCGTTCCAGTTGGCTCGCGACGATGGCCAGTTCGCGGGCGGCGCCGGGCAGCGACTGTGCGACCGAAAGGCGTCGGCGGGTGCC
>CBDVDJ010000125.1:0-7413 GCA_965372695.1 uncultured bacterium | reverse complement strand
ATGACCATCCAGGAATGGGTCGCGCGCATCGAGGAGGGTAACAAGAAGGGGAACGAGCGTCCGACGGTAGAGACGACCTACGAATTTGCCACGGTCGAAGTGAGCGGGACTGCCGCTGTTGCCCGGATCGAACTTTTCAAGGACGGCAAACTGACGTACACGGATTTTATGTCGCTCTACAAGTTTGACGACGGCTGGAAGATTGTTAACAAGATTTACTATCGTCACCCGGAATAGGCCGGGGTTTTGGGCTTATAATTGATGGATTATTATACCATTTGGTCGCTTATGTGATCTTTATATGATCTTTATGGGGGCAGGCTATGTTTGTGCTGTACGCGCGGGGCTTTTCTATTATACTTGTGGGAAGAATTTGTTAAATCCAGAGTCAATATCAACATCTGGCGCGCAGATGGAGGCGATGCCAAGTGCTTAGGAAATTTGTGGTTTTTGGGATTCTCGCGATGTTCGCGGGAGTCTACTTTGGTTGCAGCGACGAAGCCATGGTACCGAACGACATCGAGCAGTTCAACACCACGGGAGTGGTTCGCGGGGAAATTAATCCCGACGATGGGGCCTTTGAATTAATCATCGAGGCCAGCGGCGCGAATCCGCTGGTGGGCCCGTTCGTCCTGAGGGGCAACAACATTCACTACGTCGACAGCCTGAGCGCGCTCTCGGTTGACTTTTCGATCAAGAACGACGGACAGGTGTCGCATCCGAAACCGATCGGTCTGACGTTCGTCAGCTTTATGCCGGCCGACGTAACGGTCGAGAATCCGGACAACGGCGAGAACGGCCCGGGCGCCGCGATCGTCTTTGAATTCGACAATGGCGGCGGAAGCAGTGCGTCGGCCGCTGCAGACGGCGACTGGATTCCGGGAGAAGTGAGCAAGGAGCGCAAGACGCTCTTCGGCGTCCCGAAGGGCGAGTCATTCGGCTTCATCGCCCACGTCGACATCCCGCAGGACACAACGACGGGTACGATCGGCGGCGTGGTATGGAACGACTTCAACGAAGACGGCATCATGGACAACGACGAGCCGGGTATCGGCGGCCAGGTCGTCTTTCTGATCGCCGGCGATGATCCTGAGGTTCAGCCGGTCGACGACTACACGATGCGCACGGTCTCGGGGCGCGACGGTAGCTACCGTTTTGACGGTCTGGAAGCGGGCTACTACCAGGTGATCAAGGACTTCATGGACCGGACGTGTCATCCGACGACGCCGACGGTGATTTCGGTCATCCTGGTCGAGTCGAACGGCTCTGTGAGTGATTTCCTGCTGGCCAACTTTGGTTGTGTCGTGCAGGATGTACCGCCGCCGATTACAATCGAAGTCGGCGACTACGTTCAGGTCAACGGCGATTTCGTGTCGAAGGAGAACGACTATCTGATGGCACGTAGCATCGAGGTCTGCCATTGCGACGATCCGCCGCCGCCGGACAGCACGATGGTGCAGGCCGCGTTGCGCGACAACGATGACGACGACAACGACGATGACTGCGACGACTGGGATCACGACCACGACTGGGACGATTGTCGCAAATGGTCGTGCTGGGGTCTCAAGAACGAGCTCCGCGGTCCGGTCACCGACATCGATCGCGACAACTGCAATGTCGAGATCATGGGAACCTGGGTTCACGTCGCGTTGTGTGACACCGCGGTGAACGATACGATGCCCGGGCCGTTGCACATGGACGGCGATGGCGATAATGATCGCGACTGGGACAAGCATCACTGGCTCGACCTCGACGACATCAAGGTCGGCGACAGGGTCTGGGTCCGTGTCTTCCGTCACGAAGACGACGATACGCTCTACGTCTACTGGCTCAAGGAGTGGGGCGGAACACCGGAAAAGGTGTACGGTATCGTCGATCGTCTCTCGGCTCCGAGCGGGCCCGTCGAGTACATCGAAGTGCTCGGTGTCATGATCATGATTACGGCTGATACGGATATCGGTCCGCGAGACTGACCCCACGTATTATCCGCAAAGCTTCTGAAAAATGGCGGCCGGCTTTAGCCGGCCGCCATTTTTGCTTTCCCGACATATGTGTGAGGAGTGACAAACGGAGTGGATCGATCAGAGGAGGCGAGGCGACGAGCGCACCGTCGTTAACAGCTCGCGGAAACGGGCGTCACCGTCGAGCGCCCGGTACTTCGAGTCGATTTCGATCTGCGGCAGATCGCGCCACCCGTAACGGACGGCATCCTCCAGATTCTCGATGGCTTCGTCACACCGGCTCATCGTCGCCCAGGAGTCGGTGAGGGCGAAAAAGGCGTGCGCGTTGTGCGCTTCCCACATATAGCTGTAGTTGAACCGGCTTTGGTTTTTAAGCTCGGCCGTCGCCCTGTCCATGTGGGTCTGAACTTCCGACGATACGCCAAGCCGAAAAAACGACTTTGCCATGCCGGCGTTTCCGCGCACATAGTAGTAGCCCATCGCGATCTTGTTATCGTTGGCCTCGGTGAGCTCGACGGCCCTGCCGTAGAACTTCAACGCCTGGTCGAGCCGCCCCCGCAGATAGGCAATATCGCCCAGGCCGCACCAGGTCTGCGTTGTGAAGGGAATCGCGTAAACGTGCCCGGAGTTCTCGAGGTAGGTCAGGCCCTCCTCGTACAGCGCTTGCGCTTCGTCGAGCTGTCGTCGTCGAACGAGTAGATTGGCGTGTGTCGCGAACCCGCCGACGAACTTGACACTCCACCCGGTCCCGGATCGCTCGGTTGCAGCCGCTTCGACGCACAATGGCTCGGCCTCATTGTACTGGCCGCGCAGCATGAACATCCACGCGCGCATCATGAGCGCGGGCTGGTACTGGGGCGCGAGTTCAATGCACCGCTTCAACGCCCTCATTCCTTCCCTTATCTGGTCTTCGTTGTGGATGCCCGGGTGAAGGAGGACGCAGGCGGTTCCCAGAGTATAATGGGTGATGGGATTGTTATCTTCGATCCGGACGGCGCGGCGCCCCGTCTCGAGGGCCCGGTCGATATCTCCGCGACGCCCGTAGAAGTACGCCAGCCACGCTAGCGGCTCGGCGATATCGGGGTCGAGCTCTACGGCCTTTTCACACAACTCGATGCCGCGCGTGAGATCGTTCGGGTCGGTCTGGTTGATGAAACGCGTGACATAAAGGCTCCCCAGGCCCGAAACGGCGAGCGCGTAATCGGGGTCGAGCTCGAGCGCCTTTTCGTAGAGCTCGCGAATCTCGTCGAACTCCGCCGCGCCGAATTCGTTATAGATCTGACGGCCGCGCGTGTAGTACTCCCACGCTTTTTCCTCACGCGTTTCTTCGGCCTGGATCTTGTCGAGTTCGCCGCTCTCGATCTCGACGTTGAGGATATCGGTGAGCCGGGTGACGATCTGATCCTGCAGCTGGAATATGCCGGACATCGATCCGTCGACCTTGAACGACTCGGTCAAGCCGCCGGTTGCCGAGTTCGAGAAGTGTGCGGTAATCCGAATCGACTCGCCGATTTTCTGGTATGTTCCCCATACGACCCACCGCGCGCCGAGCGAACCGCCGAAATCGGCGACACGCTCAGCAGTGAGTTCGCTGGTACTTACGCCCGCCGTTGCCTTGACCACATCCGCCCGGGCAATAACGGTCAGCGATCCGACGCGCTTGAGGTCGACGGTGACCGTTTCGGGGATGCCGGCTGACAGCCAGGCATCTTCCGGATTTCCCGAGAGATTTTCAAAGTTCAGCACGGCGACGGATTTGTCGGCCACGTTGCCCCGGGGCACCGTCGGTCGGGTGGCGGCTCCCGATGGGACCGGCCCGTCGACACGCGGTGCGTTGACCGCATCGAGGAAATCCTGCGCGGTCTGGAAGCGTTCATCGGGCTTCCTGGCGAGCGCCCTGTCGATGATGGACTGGAACCCGGCGGGAATCGCAAGATCGTATTCGTCCAGCGGCGTTGGATCTTCGTTGAGAATGCGATACACAATCGCCTGATCGAAGTCGGCGTGAAAGGGGAGCACCCCCGTGAGCAGTTGATACATCAGCACGCCGAGAGACCATATATCAGTGCGGTGGTCGACCGGATGTCCGGACGCCTGCTCCGGCGACATGTACGCAATCGTTCCGACGGCGACGCCGTCCCGCGTCAGCATCGACCTGTCGACGGACCTCGCCAGTCCGAAGTCGAGTATCCGCACGCCGTCGGGCGTAATCATCACGTTGGCGCCCTTGATGTCGCGGTGGACGATGCCCCGTTCGTGGGCCGCCCGCAACCCGCGGGCGATCTCGCCTGCGATCTCCGTTACCCGCGTCGGCTCCATCGGGCCGTCCTCGAGTGCGTCCTTCAGGCTCCGCCCTTTTACGAACGCCATCGCGATGAATGCCCGGCCGTCGGCTTCGTCGAGCTCGTAGACGGTACAGACATTCGGGTGGTCGAGCGCGGCCAGCGCCTGTGCTTCGCGAACAAAACGCCGGCGGTCGTCGTCGGTTTGAACAAATTCGGGGCGGAGGAATTTCAGTGCGACTTCACGCTCGAGCCGCGTGTCGAAAGCCTTGTACACGACTCCCATCCCGCCTTCACCAAGGCGATCGGTGATTTTGTATTGTGATATCGTCTTGCCAATCATGGTTCGCTGATCGCTCCCGTTTACAAGCTATGGTACAACTGTAACTTAGGGATGTCAAATTATGATCGGCAATCAGATTAGATTAATCAGATGCCAACCATCAAGCGGTCGTTGACGCCCGTCGCCCCGGGTCGTATCCTCTCCCCAACTGAACGAGAGGATGCCATGAGGTTTATCATACTGTTTTTCGTCATTGCCCTCGTTGCCCTCGTTTCCGGGTGTGGCGGGTCGGCGACGGTTCAACAGGACTGGGACCCGGATTACGACTTCACAGACCTGGGATCGTACGGGTGGCTGCCGCTGCGCGCGACGCCGAACATCGGCGAGATGCGGCTCAAGCGTCTTGTCGGGGCAATCGACGCCGAGATGGCGTCAAAGGGTATGAGGCTGACCGCCGACGAGCCCGACGTCCTGCTCGTCCTCCACGTCATCAGCGAAAAAAGCCTCAAGCTGGACGAGTACGGGTACAAAGTCAATTGGGACAAAAACACGTCGTCTTCCAGCGACCTCGACAAGGGGTCGATCATGATCGACGTGCTCGACGGCAAATCGCGCGAGATGGTTTTTCGGGCGGTCGCCGACGGCAAGGTGGCCCCGTCGTCAACGCCGGAAGAGCAGAACAAGAAATTTGCCAAGCTGGTCACGAAGCTCTTCGCAAAATTTCCGCCGCCGCCGGGGCAGTAAGTCAACAGGGAAGTCGATGACACTGGTAGTCGGCGCGACGGGAGCCCTGGGATTCGAGGTCTGCACCCGCCTGCGGGCGCGGGGCCTGCCCGTGCGCGCACTCGTCCGGGGCGGATCCGACCGCGAACGGGCGCTCGCCGCCCTCGGCGTGGAGTCAGTGCGCGGCGACCTGAGAGATCCCGCCAGTTTGAAAGCCGCGTGCAGCGGCGTTTCCCGCGTCATTACCACCGCCAATGCCGTTGTGCCCCGCCGCAAGGGCGACACCCTCGAGTCGGTCGACCTCGAAGGCCACCTCAGTCTGGTGCGCGTGGCCGAATCCAGCGGGGTCGAGCACATCGTCTACACGTCCATCTCCTCCGAGGCCAGCCCGCGCGCCATCCTCGTTCGTTACAAGCGCCGCGTAGAACGCGCCGTCCGCAAAAGCGGCATGGAGTGGACGATCCTGCAGCCGGCGGCGTTCATGGAGACGTGGTTCAGCCCCGCGGCGGGGTGGGATCTCGGTGAGGGGCGGGTTCGGATCATCGGGCCGGGCACCACGAAGTCGAACCCGGTGTCGATGTGTGACGTCGCCGAATTTGCGGCGCTCGCCGCCGTGCGCGAAGACCTCCGCCGTCGCGTCATCCCGATCGGCGGGCCCGACATCGTCACGGCCCTCAAAGCGGTCCGCCTCTTCGAAGATGTGCTGGAGCGCAAGATCGCGGTCAAGCACGTGCCGGCCCGCGTCATCGGACTGGCGAGCCGGATCCTGCAACCGTTCAACCCCACCCTCTCCTCCCTGCTGGCACTCGCCGTGGGTACCGGCGAAGACGAGGTCATCGACATGGCCCTCGTCCTGGCCGAGATCCCCGTCGAACTGACTCCCCTCGGGAATTTTATTCTGGAGCACTATTCCGCCTGACCCCCTCTGAAATTCCCCGAAAACAGGGGAACCTCCCGACCAATTCCGTGTCCAACCCCCGGCGAATCAAAAACGCGCAGTCGGCGCACAGATGATGGAGATGTAACATGTTTAAATATATAGTGATATGGGCTTCGGCGGCGGCCTCCTACAACATACTGGTGACGCCTCACCTGGAGGTCGCCGTCACCGGCAATCGTAATGCTGGACGAGAGTTGGGTTTCGGTGGAATGTTACTTTGTGATGTAGGTAGCGGATGAGGAGTTGATGGTCCCGAGCGGATAGAAAGTCTGGATGGAATCACACGCTGAAGCTCGCGAGAGCGAAGACCTGGTCAGGGAGATTCTCGCGGGAAACGACAAAGCGTTTGACGAGCTGGTAGGGCTCAACAAGAGATTCGTATTCAACCTCTGTTACCGGTTACTGGGGGATTACGACGATGCGGACGACTGCGCCCAGGAAGTGTTCATCAAGGTACACCGCTCGATCAAAGGATTCCGCTTCGAGTCGGGATTCAGGACGTGGCTCTACCGGATCGCGGTAAACACCTGCAAGAACCGGTTCCGGTCGCTCGAGTACCGGATGGGACAAAAGAAGGTTCGGCTGGACATGCAAGACGATGAAGACAAGAAAACGATTGAGATTGGAAACGGCAGGCAGTCGCCGGCGCTGGCGCTCAAGCGCAAGGAACTCGGCCGCCTCATACAGGAGGCGGTCAACGGGCTGCCCGCCGAACAGAAGCTGGTCGTCGTCCTGCGGGACATGGAAGGACGGTCGTACGAGGAGATCATCGAGATCACCGGCCTCAAGCTGGGGACGCTCAAGTCGAAGTTGTCCAGGGCGAGACTCCGGCTGAGGGAATCACTGAAGGGTGCGATCTGACATGGATTGTGAACAGACAAGAAGCCGGCTGTCCGACTACATCGACGGCGAGCTCTCCGGCGAGGCGGCGTCCGATGTGGCCGAACACCTCGAGTCGTGCCCGGACTGCTCGCGGGTCCACGCCGACATGACGAATCTCGTCGGCCTGATGCGGAACATGGAGACGATCGACGAACCCGCCGATCTGGTCGCCAACGTGCGGGCGCGGCTATCGCCGCGGCTGTCGCCGCGGCTCGAGCCGCGGCTCGGCGCCCAATCCGAACCGGCGCCGACACCGTGGTCGCGGCTGCGGGCGATGCTCGCCCCGCCGGCCGTCCGCATCCCCGCCGCCGCGGCGGCCCTGGCGGCGGTGCTGCTGATGGT
>CBDVDJ010000124.1:0-7454 GCA_965372695.1 uncultured bacterium | reverse complement strand
GGCCGACCTGTACGGTGACGGAGCGGCGTCACCGCGAATCGCGTCGGCGCTGATCGGCGAAGAGGTACGCGAGTGGGTGCCGGAAATCCAGGCGGCAAACTGAGGCAGTAACGATCGTGTGTGCAACCATCAAGCAGAGTCGACGAAGCATTGTCAGGACGGCGATACTCCTGGTCTCGGGAATCGCAGTCCTGGTGGCGGGCTGCGCGCGACCGGGAGACGAATACAGTAACGCCGACGCGACGCTTCCGCCCGCCGGTGACTACCCCTCGCTCATACTCGACGGCGTCGAGTGGACAGAGGCGGCTTACTGGGACTTCGAAGACGGCTATTATCCCGGCGGTTGGGGGTGGGGCGAGTGGAAACTCGACGACGGCTCTCTCGTCGGCGGCGACAGGTATGGCAACACGAGCGTCTATTTCTTTCCCTTCACGCACTCGGACAACGTAGTCCTGGAAACGCGGATCCGCTTCGACCGCAGTGCCCGCGAGCACGTGGCCGAGGCCCAGCTCTCGACCCGCGACAGCGATTTTATCCATTATCAGAGCGGTGTCGGAATTTTTGCCGGTATCAGAGGCAGCCGGGTCGACGTGCGCCACACGGCGAGCACGAAGGACTACGTACGGGAATCGGTCAAGGCCGGCGACGCGCCGGCATACGGGCAGTGGCGCCTGGTAAGATTCATGCTGATCGAGGGCGAGGTCTCCGCCTGGATCGGAGACGACCGCGTCTATTCGTCGACCGAAGCAGCGGCGGCGAGAAAAGAGGCCGACCCCGAGAGCGCCGACACGACGGGTATCTATCCCGTGGGGGTCTACCACGAACCGCACGTGGCCGTTCGATGGGGCGAAGCGTCTTTCGACTACATCAGGATCTACCGCGCGCAAGGGCCCATCGCCGGCATCGATCGCGAACTCGCCACGGACGCCGGCGGTGGCGCCGCCGCCGGGTGGATGTCCTCCGGCCGTCGCACGCGGCTTTCCGATGGACGCCACTGGCTCGTGGTCTTCTTAATCGTGCTGCTCCTCGCTGTGATCGCCGTGGTGGTCGTCTATATCGTCCGGCACTACATGTTCACCGTCAACCGCCTCTTCGGACACCAGCGACAGCCGTACCTCGACATCGACACCGCCGACTGGCCCGAAGTGACGGTCCTCGTGCCCGCCCACAACGAAGAAATCGTGATCGGCGAGGTCCTCGATGCGCTGCTCGACGTCGACTACCCGGCCGACCGTCTCACGATCATGCCGGTCAACGACCGCTCAAAAGACAAGACGGGCGAGATTGTCGACGAATTCGCCGGGCAGTATCCCGATATCATCAAGCCCTACCACCGCAAGCGCGGGATGGGTGGCAAGGCGGCGGCGCTGCGCGACGCGACGAGCCGCGTCGAAACCGAGATCATGCTCGTGTTCGACGCCGACTACGTCCCCGGCCGCGGCCTGCTCAAGCAGCTGGTCGCCCCGTTCTTCGACCCCGAAGTCGGCGCCGTGATGGGGCGGGTCGTGCCCTACAACGTGAACACCAATCTCCTGACGAGACTCCTCGACCTCGAGCGCTCGGGCGGGTACCAGGTGGACCAGCAGGCGCGCATGAACATGAAGCTGGTTCCGCAGTACGGGGGCACCGTCGGCGGCATCCGCAAGACAGCGCTGTTGAGCGTGGGCAACTGGCGGGTCGACTCGCTCGCCGAGGATACCGATGCAACGTATCGCCTGCTCCTCGACGGCTGGAAGACCGTGTACCAGAACCGGTCCGAATGTTACGAGCAGGTGCCGGAAACGTGGCAGTCGCGGTTGAAGCAGATCACGAGGTGGGCCAAGGGGCACAACCAGTCGATGACGCGCTACAGTATGAAGCTCCTGAAGAACAAACACACCAGCCTCGCCGAAAAAATAGACGGGCTCCTCCTCCTCGGCGTGTACATGATGTCACCGCTCTTGTTGTTCGGCTGGATGCTGGGTGTTGTCCTTTGGTACCTCGGTGAACCGAGGGCGGGGCTCGTCGTACTCCTCATCGTCACGTCGTACAGCACCCTGGGAAACTTCGCCGTGTTCTTCCAGCTCGCCGCGGCGACGCACCTCGACGGAACACACCAGAGGATACGGTTATTGCCTTTCGTGTTCCTCGGATTTCTCGTGAGCCTCTTCTCGATCGCCCGCGCCGCGTTCGCCACCGTGCGCGTCAATGGAAACGGCAACGGCAAGCCCGAGCGCGTGAAGTGGGACAAGACGGAGCGGCACAACAACTTCAACGGTCACACCAACGGCAAAAACGGCTACCACTTCAAGAACGGAAATGGCCACAACGGAAATGGCAACGGTAACGGTCGCGTCGGCGACGACTCGAATGGAAACGGAACAACGAAAGAATGAGCCTCGCAATCGCAATTTTGATCTTCTTCGCGCTCGCGGTAGCGCTGGCAGTGCTGCCCTTCGTGCCGGCGATTCTCGAGTGGCGCAGGAAACTGGACGCAGAGCCGCTGACGGTCGCGTACGCGTCGTCGGTGGATGTGCGCCACTTCGCGAATGGCTTCCGCGAGTTTGTCGAATTGCGATTGCGGGGTACGGTGGACAACTGCCGCAAGACGGGGCAAACGGAGAGGGGCACCCTGGACGACGGCACGAGATACGCCGCAATCGGTGATGGTGACGGCCCGCTGTTTACAGCGGAGGAGCTGAAGAACCGCGCGTCGCACCATCTCATTGCGGCGGCGGGCGACCTCGACCTTCCCGCCGAAATGATGTTCCTGCCCGAGATCTACGCCGACGGCAGCGTGCGCGGGGGCGAGGGAAACATTTACCGCGCGATACTCGCCGGGGAAGAAATCAATCTCGGTCGCGAAAGCATGTCGCTGCGCTGGCTGCACGCGGCCCGGTCTATCGTCGCGCAGTCGGGGACAATCCTCTTCGGCCGCGCGTCGGCCGACGAGTTCATCCAGCTCGAGCGCGGCTGCCGTTTCGAACGCCTCAACGCGCCTCGCGTCGAGTTCTGCTACCAGGCGGAAGCGGGCGAATTCGCCGGCGGTATGACCTGGCGCGAGTCGGCGGTGCTGAAGTCGCGCGACCTCCCCAACCAGATAGAGGTGAAGGCGGGCAGATGGCTGGTCAGCGGCAACCTCGAACTGCCCCCGGGCAGGATCCTCAAGGCGAACCTGGTCGCGACCGGGTCGATCCGGATCCGGACGGGAACGCACGTCGTGGGCAGTATCAAGTCGCACAAGGATATGGTCCTGGAGAAGGGCGTCGAGGTGGACGGGAGCGTGCTGAGCGAGCGCGACATCACATTTGAAAAGGGATGCCGCATCTACGGCCCCGTCATGGCGGAACGCGACATCTCGATTGGCGAGGGCGTCGTGATCGGCACGGCCGCGCGGCCGACGACGGTGGTCGCCGAGAGGATCTTCGTCGAGCCGGGGGCCGTTGCCCACGGTACCGTGTGGGCGCACACGGACGGCAGAGTCGTGTTGTCTTCGTCCAGCGGAAGAAACACCAGACGGACGGACGAGGACGCGCCGGCGAAGTCGGCGAAGTCGGCGCAGCCGGCGCAGTCGACGAAGTCGGCAAAACCGAGTGAGGAGGGCGATCGCGCATGAACGCCCCCGACTACAGGGTATACCCTTATCCCTCGCGTTCCGACCGCGCGCTGCGCGACGAAATCGAGGACCTGAGACACCGCGGGGCCCGGGGCGGGTACATCGTCAAACACCGCGCCATGATCACGTCGAGACGGGGGCGGATGAAGATACTGTCCAGCCTGGCCACGTCGCTCCTTTTATTGGCCTTCTGGCTCTACGCGCTCAGGTGGGTCAGCGTAATATGGGCCAACGTCCTCTCGTTCTGGAACGACGTCCTGGGGTTGGGCGGATACGTAACCTTGATCCACTACCAGCTCGGAACCATCTACACCTTCAAGGCGCCGTACCTCCACGTCGCGTCGTCGGCGCCGGATTATGCCATGCTCCTGGGCGGATGGATCGTCTCCGTGATCTTGTTCATCGCCACCTACTTCATGCCGCGCAGACATTTACCGGTCACCTATATATTCCGGCTGATCATCGTTTTCCAGCTCGTCGCCCAGGTATTTTTTACCTTTGTGCCGCTGCCGTTTCCTTACAGCGCGGCGGGGTACATCCACGGAATTCTCATCGCCTGTATGGGACTGATCGCCCTGGTTCCCGTCATGCTGGGGTTCACGTACTCGATATTCGACTATTCCTGGCTGCGCAAGGTCGGGCTGGCGCTGCTGGTCATGGGATATATGACGGTCCTGGTACCCGTCCAGTTCGCCGTCCATGCGTTCATTCTCTATCACATGTCGCTGTTGTTCCTGCCCCTGCTGTTCTTCGCGTTCGGCCTTCCCGTCAATATCATGGTATTCATCGGCCTCTACTCGTGGGGCGCGAGCTGGCAGAGCAACCTGCACAGAGGCGACATCAAGCCGGAGGTCAACAAGTGAGGGCGCGTACGAGACGATATCCGGCCGTTCTGGCGGCGGCCCTGGCGGTGGCGCTCGTCGTCGCGGCGGCGTTGCACGCTCCGGCGGCCGCGCAGGAGTCGAACAACGTCTACTACGTCGAAGGCGGCCTCGACTTTGCCCACTTCACCGACGATATCGGCAACGGTAACGCCCAGTGGGTGGCGTTCATCCTCTCGCAGCCGGCCAACTACAGCCTCAGGTTCGACCTCAGCCGCGCCGATCGGTGGGGCGACCGCGGTGCGGGCGGCGGCGTCCAGTTCACCAAGTACTTCCCGAGAGTCAACCTCGGCGCCGGTATCAGCGGTGGCGGCGGAGACTTCATATATCCCGAATACCGGTTCGACGCGTTCGCCGGATACTCGTTCCTCACCGAAGCCAACCTCAATATCACGCTCGGCTACCTCCACGAACAGAGCAAGGCGGCGAACTACTACGACCGGATATCGGTGTCGGCCACCTGGTACATGAATTCGCACTGGATACTGGGGGGATTCTTCAATTACGATATGGGCCAGCCCGACGACAACATCACCAAGTCGATGGGACTGGGGCTCACCTGGTTCACGTGGCAGGAGCGCTACATCGGCGGGCAGTTCTCGTACGGTGACGTCAACTACACGCAGATCAACGCGAACAACTTTCTGGTCGCATATGAGCAATTCACATTCAGGCTCAGTTACAGTGAATACTTCAACCCCACATTCGGCGCCACGCTCAAGTTCGACTACGGGACGAACAAGTTCTACGACGTCTACGGCATCTCGGCGAGCGTCTTTAAAACCTGGTAACAAAAGTGCGAATCAGCGAAGCGCATGACAAGGGCGCCCGCCCGCCGGGGCACGGCGTGACCACGGCGTTCGCCGGGGTGGTGTGCGTACTGGCGCTCGTCCAGGTGCTCGTCGTCGCGGCGGGGCTGGCGGGCGTGTCACTCGGGCGCCCGGCATCGGTCGCGATCGCCGTGGCGGCGCTGGCGTTGTCGTGGGCGTTCGCGACGAGATTCCCGGCGCCCCCGGGCGGAGTCCCGTCGCCCGATCCGGATGGCGACAGGCCGGTCCGGCTCCCGTCGCTGCTCGTCTGGCTCCCCGGCGGCGCCCTCGTTGCGTGGACGGGGTGGGTCTGGATCGAGCTGTGGGTCCTGGCGCGGCTGAGACCTCCGTACGACTGGGACGGTTTGTACTACCACATTCCCGCGATCCACGAGTGGGTCGTCGCGGGGCGCGTAGAGTTCATCGACCGCCTGGCCGACATCCCGTTCGTCAATTTCCCGATGGGTGTCGAACTCTCCGTCTTATTTCTCAACCGGCTCACCGGGGCGACCTGGATCGTCAACGCGTGTAACCTCTGGTACTGGCCGCTCGCGTTTCTCGCCATCGTCGTGATCGCCACCCGGCTCGGCGCGCGCGGCGCGTGGCCGTGGATCGCCGGCGCGATGATGACGGGCGCTCCCGTGTTCGTGAGCCAGAGCGTGAGTTGCTACATCGACCCCGGATTCGCCGCCGCCGTCATGGCGTCGATCGCCGCGTCGGCGATCTTCGTCTGGGAATCGGGCCGCAGCGCGCGGCGATGGAGCCCGGTCCTGCTCGGCATGACGGCCGGTCTCGCGCTGGGGTCGAAGGGAACCGGGCTGCCGTTCGCCGCCGTCGTGCTGGCGGTGTCGGCATCCGGAGCGGCGTGGAACGAGGGCGTGACCCGGTGGCGGCGCTGGCTGCCGCGGGTGGCCGTCGCGGGCGCTGTGGTCCTGATCGTCGGCGGATACTGGTACGTGCGCAACGCCGCCGTCACCGGTAACCCGGTCTATCCCATCCAGATCAAGATCGGCGAAAAGGTCGTCCGCGACGGGTGGGACCACAACCAGTTCAACGACGCCAACATGCCCGGGTGGCTCGAAAGCTACCCGGCGCCGCTGCGCCCCCTCGTCTCGTGGCTGCAAACCGACGCGCCCGTGTCGGGCTACGCGCCCATCGGCGGCATGGGTTACATCTGGCTGTTCGCCGGCCTGCCGGCGCTCTTGTATCTCGTGATTCTCGCGGCGATGAGGCGGTACCCGGGACCGGTGAAAGAGTTCGTGCTGGTCGGTGCGCTCGTCGTGTGTCTCTTCGCCCTCCAGCCGGCGCCGTGGTGGTCGCGGTTCACAGTGTGGCTCCATGCGGCGGGGCTCTCGGCCATAGCCGTCGCCGCGTCGCACGCGCAGATGTCGTGGAGGCGGTCGTGGTGGCATTCGCTCACACTTGTGCTCGCCACGGCGGCAATGGTGGTCACCGTGTGGGAATCGGGCCGCACCCTCGACCTCGAATGGCGCGACGGACGTGTTACGGACGCCGGAGAGGAAGCCGCCGGAATGACCGCCTCGCTCCACGCGCGTTTCGATACCAGCCTGGATCACATATTGCCGGGGATGGCGGATGCCCCCGGCTTCGACGCTTTCTTCGCGTCCGACAGAATTGCCCGCGGTCCCTGGGAACGCTACGGAACCCTGCTCGGCGGGATCCTCTCCATGCCGCTGGACAAACGCACCATCGAGGTCCTTCCGATGATTCCGGCGCAATCCGACGTCGACGCTCTCGCCGCGGCGGGCGTCGAGTGGGTCATCTGGGACGTGGCCGCCGCCGGAGGTCCGCCGGCGGTGCTGACGGAGGCCGCCGTCGAACACCACGCGTTCAACCCGGCGCCCGACGTAAACTTCCACGTGCTGCGGCTCGAACAGAACTGATCGACACCCGCCCGTGTGGCCCGGTAGCTGTAAATACATTAGAGACAACGCGTTTTGTAAATGACGCTTGTCCTCCCGGTGGTGTATCCTCATGGGTATGGAGTCATACATCGCGTTCGTGGTTTCAGACGGCACCGGCCGGACGGCGGAGCGGGCGCTGAGCGCCGCGCTCACGCAGTTTGCCAACGTCAAGATCGACGTGGTCCGCGTGCAGAACGTCCGCTCGCGCGAGGAAATCGTCAGTGTGGTCAAGGAGGCGTCGGCG
>CBDVDJ010000123.1:0-7518 GCA_965372695.1 uncultured bacterium | reverse complement strand
GTGACGGCGGCAAGCCCCTCCTCTAAAATAGCATTTACCGTATCCGGAGGGCAACGTAACGATTCAACCGGCAGACCACGATCGGTGCGCAGCGCGAGCATGACACGCTCCGTTTCCCGGGCTCCGGGATCCGCCTCGTCATGGATCCAACGCTCGTCGCCGGGCCGATGAGCCAGTTCCACCCAGGTTACGAGCGACGGCGGATTGTGAAAGCGCCTCCCTCCCAGGTAAGAATGGGCGGCGGGACCTGCCCCGAGATATTCACCGCCGTCCCAGTAGACCCTGTTGTGCCTGGATTCCCGGCCCGGCCGGGCAAAATTTGACACCTCGTAGTGCCGGAACCCTTCGTCTGCGAGCCGGCGGCAGGCGACCAGGTATTCATCGGCCGACTTCTCCGCGTCGACACTGTCGAAAAATCGTTCGACTTCACCGGCCATGTCCCCCCCGGGTTCGAGACAATAGACGGAAAAGTGGGCGGGCCGGTGAGCCGTCAGTTCGGCGAGGCTCGCGTCGAAAAATGCCATCGCCCGCCCGGGCACGCCGAGCAGAACGTCGAAGCTCACGTTGTCGAAGCGGCCGAGAATCCGGTCGATCGCACGGCGGTTGACATCGGGAGTGCACCGCCCGAGCGTGCGTTGATCGGCGGGATCCATCGACTGGATGCCGATACTGACGCGGTTGACGCCGTATCCGGAGAGCGTGTCCAGCCGCGCCTCCGTCACGTCCTCGGGGTTGACCTCACACGTAATCTCCGCCGACGCGGGATCGGCGGGCAGATACGGCTCGATTTCCTCGAACACCTTCCGCCATCCCGCGTCTGACATTACCGTCGGCGTGCCCCCGCCGAAAAACACGGTACCCAGTCGCGGCGTCTCCGGCAACGCCGCCAGTTCCCGCGATATCTCCGCCGTCAGCGCGTCGACGAACGCCCCTTCGTCGGCGCTCGCAGGCGACACATGATAGAACGAGCAGTACGGACACCGCCGGTGACAAAACGGAATATGAATATACAGCGAAAGATCCATGGTAGTGGTTGGTGGTGGCCAAGGGTCGGCTGACGGAGAGTGATCGGGTCGTCAAGCCGGCGCGCCACAATAAAAGGGTCCAGTTGGCGCGCCGAGGTTACGAGGCGGGAGCGCCTGCTGGACGATCCTACGTGCTGTCAGGTTCAGCGCGGACGCCGGCCCGGGAACTCTCCCGTCGGCCGGCCCGAGCAGCACAGAAATTGTCAGCGGATGATGTCGCCGATGCGTGAGAACCGGATGCCGCGGGAATCCACATCAACCGAGAAGTAAATAAACATCGCCTTGCCCGATATCAGCTTCATGTCGAGAGGCCCCCACGCGCGGCTGTCCGCGCTGTTGTCGCGGTTGTCTCCCATCATGAAAATATGGCCCTCCGGGATGACGTAGGGGCCGTATTGGCGCGGATGGTTGCTGCCCAGCACGTACTTCGTAAAGCCTTCGTCCAGCGGGACACCGTCGATGTAGAGGATACTTCCCTTGAGTTCAACCGACTGGCCCGCCACCGCGACACAGCGTTTGATGTAGTCCGTCTTCTTGTCGCCCGGGTATTTGAAAATGATGATGTCGCCCGGCTTCGGGTCACGGATCGACGGCAGGCGCCGGTCGACGAAGGGCAGCTTGGCCCCGTAGATGAACTTGTTGGCGAACAGGAAGTCTCCGACCAGGAGAGTGTCCTCCATCGACTCGGACGGAATGCGGAACGCCTGGACAAAAAACGTCCTGACGAACAGCGCCAGGGCGACGGCGAGGACGATGATCTCCGCGTATTCCCTGACGATTGATTTTTTCTGTCGTTTCTTTTTGGTAAATATACTCATTGTATTGCCGTCCGCTCTTTTCTGTCGCCCGTCCCGAATCCCACATCCGGATCGCGCTGGGCTAACTCGATCGATCCACCTTCAATATGGCAAGGAAGGCTTCCTGGGGAATCTCCACCTTACCTACCATCTTCATACGTTTCTTGCCTTCTTTTTGTTTTTCGAGAAGTTTGCGTTTTCTCGTAATATCGCCGCCGTAACACTTGGCCGTCACGTTCTTGCGCAGGGCCTTGACGTTGCTGCGCGAAATCACCTTGCTCCCCAGGCAGGCCTGGATCGCCACTTCGTAGAGCTGGCGCGGGATGACTTCCTTGAGACGCGACGCCATGTCCCGGCCCAGCCGGTAGGCGTTGTCCCGGTGACAGATCATCGACAGCGCGTCCACCGGATCGGCGTTGAGCGCGATGTCGAGCCGCACCAGATCGCTCTCGCGGTGCTCGAGGTACTCATAGTCGAGGCTGGCATACCCCCGGCTGACGCTTTTCAATCTATCATAATAATCGATCAGGATTTCTGCCAGCGGCATATCGTACTTCAGGACTGCGCGATCCTGGGTAATGTATCCTATCTCCAGGTATATACCCCGGCGCTCCTTGTTAAGTTTCATTATGGCACCGACATATTCCGGCGGGGTAACGACCTCGACCCGAACGACCGGCTCGCGGACCTGGTCGATGGCCCCGGCGTCGGGGTAGTAGGCGGGATTGTCGACCACAAGGGTCTCGCCATCCTTGAGGTAAACCTTGTATTCGACGTTTGGCATTGTAGTTATGAGATTGAGGTGATACTCCCGCTCGAGCCGCTCCTGGATGATCTCCATGTGGAGGAGGCCGAGAAACCCGCAGCGGAACCCGAATCCCAGCGCCGCCGACGACTCCGGCTCGTAAACAAAGGACGAATCGTTGAGCTGGAGCTTCTCGAGGGCGTCCCGGAGCGCCTCGTAATCGTCTGAATCCACCGGGTAGAGGCCGCTGAAGACCATCGGCTTGATGTTCTTGAAGCCCGGCAGAGCGGACTCGCAGGGGTCGGCGTCGCTGGTGACCGTGTCACCGACCTTGGTCTCCTTGAGGTTCTTGATGCCGGTGACGATATAGCCGACTTCGCCCGCGTGAAGGGCCGCGGAGGGCTCCATCTGCAGGCGGAAGAAACCGGTCTCCATCGTCTCGAATGTCTGGCCGCTGGAAAGCATGCGGACCATTTCGCCCTTACGGAGAGTCCCGTCAAAAACCCGCACGTAGACGACGGCGCCCTTGTACATGTCAAAATACGAGTCGAAGATGAGGGTCTTGAGCTTGCCCGTCCGGTCTCCCGCCGGGGTCGGGATCCTTTCGACGACGGCACCGAGGAGCTCTTCTATACCCGTGCCCGCCTTGGCGCTCACCTGGTAGATTTCATCTTCCTCCACACCAAGAAGGTCGACCAGTTCATGGACCACCTCTTCGACCCGCGCGGCGGCGAGGTCGATCTTGTTGATCACGGGGAGAATCTCGAGGCCGTGCTCGATAGCGAGATAGACGTTGCTGACCGTCTGCGCCTGGATTCCCTGGGCGGCGTCGACCACGAGGATGGCTCCTTCGCAGGCGGACAGGCTCCGTGAAACTTCATAGGTGAAGTCCACGTGACCGGGCGTATCGATGAGATTGAAGAGAAATTCTCCGTTCCGGGGGGAACGATAAATCATGCGGATCGGGTGGCTCTTGATCGTGATTCCGCGCTCTCGCTCGAGATCCATCGTGTCGAGGACCTGCTCGCGCATTTCCTTCTTGGACAGCGTTCCCGTGACATCGAGGAAACGGTCGGCGAGCGTCGACTTGCCGTGGTCGATGTGCGCGATGATGCAGAAGTTGCGGATGCGTTCTATGGGAAAAGTCATCTGGTCAACGAGTCTCGTCAGAATTCTATCGTGTACGTCATGTATTTGATTGGTTTGCCCGTCGATTGCGGCGCCAGCGCCGGTGACTCCTGCGAACCGCCGATATCAGACGGCGGTGTGAATACGCGCAGATCGAAGAGGTGAGCGTCGATCCACGCGTCGAGAATGTTGATGATCCACACGGCGGCTGACCACCATAAGTAGTCGCGCGAAGACTCCTTGTGGAACTCGATCTGCTGGTTGGCAAACCTGATGTTGCTGTCGCTTTCAGGTACACCCGCGTCGAGCAGATTGTCCCGGCACGCCGTCCACGACTGCGCGTCTTTGTGGTGGAGCCAGGCGCCACTCATGTAGAACGTGAAAAACCCGGCCGCCAGCCCCACCTTGATCCGCCGGCCGTTGTACAACTGCCCCAGTCCCGGAAGTACAGCGGAACTCAACTGGGCGACCCTGGGCACCTTTCTGCGCTGCCACTGCTTGAGCCCCGGCACTTCCTGGCTCCCCAGCTGGGTGAGTATGCCCTTGAGCTCGTCGCGTTCGGCCTCATTGACCGATTCCCCGGCGGCGGGAGGGGTCTCGACGTCGCCGATGATTTTCCACTCGCCCGCCCGGATCGTGTCACGAACCACCCGCGCAGACAGCGAATCCGGCTGCACGGAAGCCGTGGAATCCGACCCGGCGGTACCCGCGCGTCCCGGGCCCGGGAAAGTCGAAGTCAGCAATCCGCAAAGGAGGATCGTGGAGCAGAAGATTCGGGTCATGAAAGCCGCCGGCTGCCTCGTCGGGGTCGTTAATAATTGGCGGGAATGTGTGGGAATCGAACCCACCTCGGACGGTTACGCCCGACTGAAGGATTTGAAGTCCCCGAGGCCCACCAGGACCTATCCATCCCCGTCTATGTTCTTATACCCGATAGTTACAGCAAAAGTGCCGTATTGCACAACAACCGTCTCAGCTCCTGGCCACGGCTTCGATGGCGACCAGGGCGCCAAGAGGCAACGCGGCGACCTGCAATGTCGCCCTCGCGGGCGGGTCGGATTCGAAAAAGTCTCCGTACACCCCGTTGACCGTCTGGAAGTCATCCATCGAGACCAGATAGATCGTCGTCTTGACCACGTTGGCAAACGACAACCCGGCCTCCTCGAGCACGGCCCCGAGGTTTTTCATGACCTGCCGGGACTGGCCTTCGACAGCGTCGGCCACGATCCGCCCTTCGGCGGGGTCGATTCCAACCTGGCCGGAAAGATACAGGGTATCGCCCCACATGACGGCCTGGCTGTACGGGCCGAGCGCCTTCGGCGCCCCGCTGGTGTCGATGACCTTTTTCACAGTGTCCCGATACTACTCGACGGTGACACTCTTGGCAAGGTTCCTTGGCTGGTCCACGTCGCAGCCGCGTAGAACCGCAATATGGTACGCGAGCAACTGCAACGGAATCACGGTGAGGATGGGGTAGAGAAAATCCAGCGTCTTCGGGATCGTGATCACGTGATCGGCCATCCTGGCCACCTCTTCGTCGCCCTCGTTACACAGAGCGATCAGGCGGCCTTTGCGCGCCTTGACTTCCTGGATGTTACCCAGGACCTTGCCGTAGGCGTTGTCCCGGGGACAGATCACGACCACGGGCATGTTCTTGTCGATCAGCGCAATGGGGCCGTGCTTCATTTCGGCCGCGGGGTAACCCTCGGCGTGGATGTAGGATATTTCCTTGAGTTTGAGCGCGCCTTCGAGTGCGACCGGAAAGTTGGCGCCGCGGCCGAGAAACAGGAAGTTGGAGAAATCCTTGTAAGCCTCGGCGATTTCCATGATCTGGTCGTTGGTGTCGAGGATGCTGCGGACCTGGTCGGGGAGCCTGCGCACCATATCGATCTGCTGCTCGCCTTCGCGCTTCGACATCACACGCATGCGGCCGAGGTACAGCGCGAGCAGGCTCAACACGGTAACCTGCCCGGTGAACGCCTTGGTCGAGGCGACGCCGATTTCCGGGCCGGCGTGGATATAGACACCGCCGTCGGATTCGCGCGCGATCGTCGATCCGACCACATTGGATATTCCCAGCACCTTCGAGCCCTTGCGGCCCGCTTCGCGCATCGCCTCGAGCGTATCAATGGTCTCGCCCGACTGGCTGATGGCGAACGTCACGGTGTTCGGTTCGATCATTGGATTGCGATAACGGAACTCCGACGCGTATTCCACCTCGACGGGAATGCGCGCGTATTCCTCGATGATGTACTCGCCGATGAGACCCGCGTGCCAGCTGGTACCGCATCCGAGGATGTTGATCCTTTTGATTTCGCGCAGCGCCGCGTCGGTCATGTTGAGACCGCCGAGCTTGGCCAGGCCTTCCTCCTGGATGAGCCGGCCGCGCATCGCGTTGGTGATCGTCTCCGGCTGCTCGAAGATCTCCTTGAGCATGAAGTGCGGAAACCCGCCCTTCTCGATCTGGTCGAGATCCCACTCGATCTGCTGGATCTCCTTCTGGACGGCGACGTCCTCGGTGGTCTTCGTCTTGAAGTCATCCTTCCAGACGGTGACCATTTCCTTGTCGTCGAGATAAATGACCTTCTGCGTGTGCTTGAGAATGGCCGAGACGTCGGAGGCGAGGAAATTTTCGTTTTTGGCGACACCGACAACGAGCGGACTGCCGTTGCGGACTCCGATCAGCTTGTCCGGCTCACTTTTGCTCATGATCACCAGACCGTAGGTGCCTTCGAGCTGGGCGACGGTTTTCTGCACGGCTTTTTCGAGCGAACCGTTCTCCCTGGAGAATTTCTCCACGAGGTGCGCGATGACCTCGGTGTCCGTTTCGGTCACGAACTTGTGGCCCTCCTTCTCCAGCTGCTGCTTGATCGAGCCGTAGTTTTCGATGATGCCGTTATGGACGACGGCGATGTCGCCCGTGCAGTCGACGTGCGGGTGGGCGTTTGTGACGTTGGGCTCGCCGTGGGTGGCCCAGCGCGTATGAGCGACGCCGGTCATGCCGTTGAATGTCCGCTGTGACGTGAGCTTTTCGAGCTCGACGATCTTGCCCTTGGTCCTGGCGACTTCCAGGCCGCCGTCTTCGAAGATGGCGACCCCGGCCGAGTCGTATCCCCTGTATTCGAGTCGTTTGAGACCCTCGATCAGGATAGGAAGCGCAACACTGTTACCGATATAACCAATAATTCCGCACATCGAGCAAACCTCTGCGAGTTAAGATTTCGACCAGGACGCTTCGAGTACTTTTCGCGCGGCGGCCTGGTGGGTATTCGATTTTTCTTGTGTGGACGCCTCGGCGATGACCCGGACGATCCCCTCCGTATTCGACACACGGACGTGGAACCAGCCGTCTTCAAAATACGCCTTTACACCGTCCTGGGTGTCGACAGCGACCGGGCCGAGGTCCTCCGCCAGCCCGGCGATGGCCTCCGTCGAAAACCGGCCCTCCAGCCCGACTTTTTCCTTTGTGATAAAAAACGGCGGATACTGATCCAGCTGCTCGCGAAGCGACACACCACGGTCGGCTAACAGCTGCAAAATAAGTGCCATACCGAGCTGCGCATCCCTTCCCGGGTGCAAAGCGGGGTAAATAACGCCCCCATTGCCTTCTCCGCCGATAGCGGCTCCTTTGCGGAGCATCAGGTCCACGACGTGGGCCTCACCGACTGGGGAACGTGACACATCGGAAGCGTGATTTCGCGCAACTTTCTCCACAACCGACGAAGTGCTCATGTTGACGACCACGGGTCCCGGATGTCCGGACAGCACATGGTCGACGGCGAGCGCGAGCGTATATTCCTCGCTCACGGCCGTGCCGTCGTTG
>CBDVDJ010000122.1:0-7540 GCA_965372695.1 uncultured bacterium | reverse complement strand
CGTGCGTGAGTTCATCGCGCGCGGGGCGCTGGTGGCGCCCTCGGCGATGTTCGAGGGCTTCAAGCGATTCGATATCGGCGAGCATTTGATTATAGAAAACGGCGCCGCACGAATCGGCAAGCACTGGACATACCCCGTCGACATTCAGAACTGGTCTTTCGACCGCGCCGCAGAAGAAGCCGCCGGCGTGCTCGCCGACCGAATCGGCCGCTACGGGCGCAGCGGCGGCCGGATCGTCGCGGACCTGACCTCGGGATACGACTCCCGCCTGCTGTCATCCGCCGCCGACCACGCGGGACTCTCCCCCGACGTGACCGTCAACGGCACCCCCGAAGAACAGGAAGTCCGCATTGCCCTCAAGGTCGCCGACGCCACCGGATGGCCGATGCACTTCTTCGACCGGCGCGAGCTGTGGACACGGGAGATCGACCCGGACATGCGCAGCGAACTGACGCTGCGGACCGACGGCACCCTCCCCTTCACCGAGGTCTACCACCACCTGCTCACGCGGCCAGCCCTCGCCGAAGAATTCCGCATGCACGCCGCCGGCGTCGGCGGCGAATTCATCCGCTATCACCCATGGGGCCAGGAGTTCTTCGGCATCGGACACCGCCGCCGGGCCAACGTCGACCGGCTGCTGAAGTACCGCATGCTCCACGACGGTCCCCCACCCGGCGATCTCTTCGACACCAACTGGTACCCGCATTTCCGCCACGACCTCTTCGACCGGGTCGACGCCATCTGCCGCGACATGCCCGACACCCTCACCACCCAGCAACTCGACGCGATCCACGTGTGGAAACAGACCGGCCACCCCAGCCTCTACCTGTCGGCGCAGTTCAACTGGCTCCCGGCGACGGTACCGTCGATGGGCGCCGGCTTCGTTACGGCGGGGATGCAGACTCCGTGGCGGTTCCGGCTCACGGCCCGCCTCACCCGGCGGGTCACCCACCTCCTCTGCCCGCGCGCCGCGGCCGTCGTAACGCAATACGGCGGCACCGCCGGCCCGGTGACCCTGTCGAATTTCCACCAGCACGCATCGCAACCCTTCCGGCGGACCGGTCATCTGTTCAGGAAACTAGATCGGGTGTTGCTGGGGAAAACAACCGGGCGCCATGGGAAACACGGCCCACCCCTGCGCAGACCCTGGCTGACGGGGGAGTTTCGCGACTTTCTCGCACTGCCCGCGATGCGCTCGCGCACGCTCTACGCGGCCGAAGGGCTGGCCCGGCTATTGTCGGGCACGGACGACGACTGGCACTCGCGCGAAAAATGGATCCTCCGCGTCGCCACCATCGAGCAGCTCTGCCACGAACTCGACTACACACCGGAGTCGGGCTTTTTTCAGAGTTGACGGAAGCCTGGGACCGGGATTCATCCAGAGCTGACTATCTCGAGGGATATAAGGGATATAAAAAAACTAACGGCCGCGGCGTTTGGACCAGCGCTTGACGAGGGAGAACCATCGCTTCTGCAGGACGTGGTGATTGTAGCCGACGCGCGTGGTACCGAAGGTGGTTTTGAAACTGTCGACGCCGTCGAAGCCGGCGCTCGATCCGAAGTTGTAGGTGGCGAGTCCGCGGTTCACGGCGTCGCGGACGGCTTCGGCGTGGAGGAGGTTCATGGGGGAAACGGCGCGCGCTTCGCGCAGCACTGCCGCGCCCCAGTTCATCACGCTGTCACCGTGCATGAAGTTCAAGAGACCGCCGACCAGTTTGCCTTCGTGCTCGGCGAGCCACAACTGCACGGCGCCTGTCTGGATGTCGGAGAGGTTGATGAAAAACTCGCGGCCGAAACGCACGCGTCCGTCCCAGTTCCTGGCGCAGTCGAGCAGCACGCCGTGGTAGGCGAGAAAATCGGCCGTTGACTGGCCGCGGCGCACGATCACTTCCGCTTTCTGTGCCTTGCGGATCTTGTTCCGGTTGGCGGGCTTGAACCCCTGGAACAGGTCGTCGTAACCGCGGTGGAGCCCCAGTATCTGCGTTTCGTCTTCCACTTCGCGCGTCCCCGTATTGAGGTTGGAGGGCACACGAGGCGGATAATCGACGATCTCGGCGAACGTCACCCGCGGCGACTGCGCTTGTTCGAAGAACCGGGTGGCAAGCCGCTCGTACGCTGAATTCGGCGCGCCGTCGCCGACGAGGGGGCCGCCGTAGGTTCCAAACGGCATCGACACGGTCGCGGAAAACCCGCGACGGGTATACCGCATTGCCGGCATGCCGGCAACGAGGCGCCCGCCGGAACGGCCGAGGATGAAATACCGTTCCCATCCGGTCAGCGCGCGCTCGAGGCAATCGCCCCATTCGAGCGTATGGAAAAATGTGGCCCGGGGATCTTCGAGGACGAGGCGTTCCCACTCGTGGCGGTCGACACGATCGACGACTTCGATCGCCATCTGCATTGGCATTTCCGGGACTACCCGGAGCGGGGTTTCGGGCGCTATGGAATGCTTATAAAACACAAGTGACGCCCATCGTGGAATGTTGCCTCTCGACTTCGTGCTGTAAATTTCGATAGCAGTGGGTAAAGCTCTGAGGCTCCTCGAATTAACCGTTGTCGTTGAACGAGATACGGGCTGGGGCAACTATAGAGACTCGTTCGCAGGGGCGTCAATCACTATTTGGGCGCCGCGGGGCCGCCGCGCTACGGTCCGGTTTGAATCCGGCCTCATTATAGTATATAATCGATTTTTCCGGCGGCCGCAAGCCGCCCCGGCCCCCCAAAGCACCAGAGGATCTACCGACGACCGGGACTTCGATCCCGGAGGGCCTGAGTTCACTCTCTGCCGGACAGCCCGAGGAGGCACCGTATTTGACCCCTCGCGTCGCCATCATTGAAGCCGGACGAACACCTATCGGCAAATTCCTCGGGGCCTTCCGTAATTACTCCGCAGTCGAGCTCGGCACGTCGGTCGTTGAGGGGGTCCTCTCCCGCGCCGGTGTATCGCCGGAGGGCATCGACGAATTGATCTTCGGACACGCCCGACAGGCGGGTAACGGCCCCAACGCCGCCCGTCAGATCGCCGTGGCCGCCGGCATCCCGAGGGAAATCCCCTCCTTCACCGTCAACAAGGCCTGCGCGAGCGGCATGAAATCGATCACACTCGGCGCCGATGCGATTGTCCTCGGCCGCGCGTCGTGCGTCGTCGCCGGCGGCACCGAAAACATGACCCGGGTGCCGTACATGCTGGAACGCGCGCGGCTCGGTTACCGCCTCGGTGACGCACCGCTCGTCGACGGGATGTACCGCGACGGATTCATGTGTCCGATCGCCGACATGATCATGGGAGAAACGGCCGAAGTGCTCGCCGAAGAATACGATATTTCCCGGCACGAACAGGATCAGTGGGCGGCAATGAGTCAGAACCGCGCCGAGGCGGCGACAAATAATGACTTGTGGCAGGACGAGATTCTGCCCGTCACCGCGCCCGACGACCGGGGGCGGCCGGTCCTCGTCGAAGCCGACGAGCACCCGAGGGCGGGCATGACTGTGGAGATGGTGGCAAAACTGCCCCCTGTATTCAGCAAGGACGGCACCATCACGGCGGGCAACGCGAGCGGAATTACCGACGCCGCGGCGGCGGTGGTCCTGATGTCGGAGGAACGGGCGCGGGAAGAGGGCAAGCAACCCGCCGCGTGGATACGCGACCACGTGTCGGTGGGCGTCGATCCGAAGCGAATGGGGCTCGGACCGGTGCCGGCCACGCGGCACATACTCGAACGAAATAAACTCACGCTGGACGACGTTCCCCTGATCGAACTGAACGAAGCGTTCGCCGCGCAGGTAATCGCCTGCCAGCGTGAACTGGGTTTTGATTCTGACAAGGTAAACGTCAACGGCGGGGCGATCGCCCTGGGGCACCCGATCGGTGCAACGGGCGCGCGCATCGTCGTGACGCTTCTCCACGAAATGCGGCGCCGGGATGTGGAGCTGGCTCTGGCAACGCTCTGTGTGAGCGGTGGTCTGGGCATGGCGCTGTTGGTTGAAAGGAGCTGATTATGAAGGATGGAGGATCGATGTATCCCAGGGCGAGGATACCGTACGGCACGTGGGGCAGCAGTTTTTTCCCCGCGTGGCAGACGTCCGCGCTCGCCGAGGTCAACATCGGGCAGTTCGCCGGTGAGGCGGCCAACCTGATTCTCGGTAAACGAAAGGTACAGACGGACAAACTCGATTATATGGTGATTGGTTCGACGGTGCCGTGGCACTGGAAATTCTGGACGGCCCCGCTGATATCGGCCTGCATGGGCCAGAGGCTGCCCGGCTACCACATGGAACAGGCGTGCGCGACCGGCCTCCAGGCCGCCGTCGTCGGCGCGGCCCAGGTCGACGCCGGATCCCACGACTCGGTCGCCGTGCTCACGTTCGACCGCACGAGCGATTCACCCGTGGGTGTGTTTCCCGAGCGCCGCTCCTACGAGCGGACCCAGGCGATCGGCGACGTGTGGGACAACTTCGGCTTCGACCCGGCGGTGGGCAACTCGATGATCGAGACGGCGGGCAACGTGGCCCGCAAGTACAAGATCGAACGCCGCGAAGTCGACGAGCTGGCTTATTACCGCTACCAGCAGTATTTCGAAGGCAGAGATTCCGGATTTCTGGACCGCGTACTGGTGCCACTGGAAATTCTTAACATCCAGGGCCGCCACCTCGGCTGGGTCGACGAGGACCTCGGCGTGCGCAAGATCACGTTGGAGTCACTCAACGCGATGTTCGAGATCGACACGTGTGTCACGGGCGGTACCCAGACGCACGCGTCCGACGGCATGGCGGTCATGCTCGTCACCACCGCAGAGAAGGCGCGCGAACTGAGCCCGCGTCCCGAGATCGACATCAGCTTCGTCGGCAAGGCCGAAGTGCGCACGACGGCCGGATTCATGCCGGAAGCCCCCGGCATGGCGGTCGGCAAGGTGCTCGAGAGCACCGGCCTCAAGATGAAAGACATGGCCGTGGTCAAAAATCACAACCCGTTTGCCGTCAACGACGCGGTATTCGCCAAGGAGTTCGACTACGACTGGCACAAGATGAACAACAACGGCTGCTCGCTCGTGTGGGGACACCCGCAGGGACCGACGCTCACCAGATCGTTGATCGAAGCGCTGGAAGAAGCCGTCGACCTCGGCGGTGGATACGTACTGGTATTCGGATGCGCGGCGGGAGACGTCGGCATCGCAACCATATTAAAGGTTGCCGAGGGAGGTAAGCACTAATGGCCACGACAATGAGAAAATCCACGCTGGAAACACTCGGGCTGGGCACTGTCCTCGACATGGTGGAAAGGGGCGGCCTGCCGGCCACAACGGCAGACCTCGTCGACCGGGTTTTCGGTCCCTCCGGCGACCGGGGGGCGCTCGTCATATCGGGCGCCAGCGGTATCGTCGGCGCAGGCAAGACGATGCAGCTCGGCTCGCGCCTCGCACCGTACGGCGTACCGATCGTCGCACTCGATTTTCCCGGGGCGCCCGACGGGATAGGCGAGAAGTATCAGGCCCTCGTCTCCGCCTTCGGCCGTGAGGCCGCCGACAAAGTGATGAAGAGCATCACGAAACTCACCTACGACGGCAAAAACCTGCCGCCGCAGCTGAAGGACTACAAGCCGAGGTTCCTCCTCGAAGCGATTCCCGAGATCCTCGACGTCAAGCGGGCCCACTACGAAATGTTCCGTGCGGAATACCCCGAGATCGAGATCCGTTCCGTCACCTCGGGCTTTCCCAGCAAGGAACTCGGAGTGGGGGTCGCCCACCCGGCGTTCCCGCACGAGATCAACAAGATGTGGGAGATCGTCGAGTCCGAACCGTCGGCGATCACGCAGCTGTTGTGGTCGCTCGGCATGATACCGGTCCCGGTGAGCGACGACTGGTCGTTCGTCCTCGACGTGCTGTTCTGCGGCGTCACTCTCGCCGGCGATCGCTACCACCTCGAGACGAACATGCCGTTCTGGAAGGTCGACAAGTTCGTACGGCGCCTGATCGGGCCCAACCCGTTCCGGGCGCACGATGCGATCGGCGCCAAGGGCGCGACGTTCCTCACCTGGTCGTGCCTCCACCACCTCAGCGGCATCTACGGCGACCTGTTCACGCCGACGCGCGATTTCGACGAGCGTATGGTGAGCGGGGAGACGTGGTACCCGTTGAACCACTTCCGGCCGCTGGTCAACTGGCCGATGTCGGCCGACGAGGAAAAGACCTTCGAGGCGTGGGTCCTCGGGCCGATGCTCCAGATGGGGAGCCTGCTCGTCCACGAGAACCGCGGCGAGCCGGCGCTCATCAACATCATCGGCGAGTTGTGCGCTCAGTTCCGCAGCGGCATCCTGGCGATGATCCGCACGCTCGGCGCCGACAAGGCCCGCGCGATCGTGGGCGCGTACCACGAAGTCCACCCGGAGGCGGCAAAGGGTGCCTGGTTCCCCGAGGCGTTCGACCGCATCGGTGAACCCGGGTGGCAACAGCTCTACGTCAACGCCGAGCACAACGGCAACTTCGGTGTGATCACCATCGGACGCGAGAGCTACAACACCGACGTCGACGCCGAACTCAACCGCGCGATCGACTGGCTCAAGTCGGAGAGTATCGACCGCGTGCTCCTTACCGGCGACTTCCACCTGACCACACAGCTGGTCGGCGCCGACACGAGCGACTTCTACCCGGCCCTCGAAGACGAGGCGAAGGGACTCGAGATCTCGCAGAAGTGGTCGGCAACGGCGCGGCGTCTCAACGACGACTTCGCCGTTTCTGTCGGTTTTGTCAACGGCAAGCGGGCCCTGGGCGGAATGCTCGAACTGTTGATGCACTGCCACTACCTCGTTGCCGACGAGGGAGCCCGTCTCGGCATGCCGGAAGTGACACTCCCCGTCGTGCCCGGCATGGAGGGCTGCCACTGGCCGTTCCGCAAGACCGACGCGTCGAGCTGGCCGAAGGTGATGGAGTTGTTGCTCACCGGCAAGCAGGTCAAGGCACCCGACGCCGTCGGCTGGCTGATCGACTACGCCGGCCCGACCGGCGACGTGCTCAAAACGGTGGGCTCCATTCTCACCGGAGGCGATCACGGACTCAAGATGCGTCCGCTCGAAGACGGCGCGATGTCGGGACTGCCGAAGGACGGCGCCGGATTCGCCTCGTCGGAGGACCCGGCGGCCGAGGCGGCGAAAGCCGCCATCCTGGCGACTGTAATCGAGAGCACCGGCAAAAAGCTGTCGGAGGCGCTCGAGGTGCAGGCGAAGCACTCGGCGGGCTTCATGAGCAGCAAGTACTGCCAGAAGGGAGCGATCGGCTCGGCCTACACCAAGACCATGAAGGTGTAGGCGGGTCCGGGCCGGACCACGGCCACTCGCCCGCCAAAACGGGGGGGGCGCTCCCGCCGCACAATCGGGAGCGCCCTTTTTCTACAGAGAGGTTTCGAATGAAAATACACGTGACGATCACACGCGCGTTGATGCTGCTGGCCGTGCTCGCTTCGGTGGCCGCGGCCGGTTCCGATCCGCCGTCCCGCTTTCCGGCGGCGCCCCGGATGAAGGCCGTTTTTCGGTCGAACACCCTTTCGA
>CBDVDJ010000121.1:0-7557 GCA_965372695.1 uncultured bacterium | reverse complement strand
AGCCACCACGATTTCTTTCCAGCCGTCCATATCGATGTCCGCCACCGCCGGCGCCCCGTACTGGTAGGCACACCCGGTGAAGCGGAAGAACACGCCGTCGGTCGCCGGATTCAAATCACCATCGCGGTATTCGCTTCCATCCGGCTCCCACACGTACAACACACCCTTCTCGTCGAGGGCGATGATCTCCAGGACGTTATCGTCGTTGATGTCGCCGACAACCATCGCGGCCCGGATTTTGTTCTCGACCGTGCGCGGCCAGCCGGGCAGGTCGTTTCCCGCGCCGTCGAAAACAAATACCTTCATCGAGTCCCGGGACGCCGCCACGATTTCGAGGCCGGGATTCGTGTCGAGCCGCGCCAACGCGATGGTTGACACAAATTCGCCCGGCGCAGTGTTCAGCACTCCCCAGCTCTGCGGGTCGTTGTCGCCGTCGACAATTTCCAGACCCGTGTGGTGCCACGCGAGCACGTTGCCGTTGCCCTGCACGATCTCGAGGTCGCCGTCACCGTCGATATCGCCCACAACGGGAGAACTCGAAGTCGGCATTTTCATAATGATCGGAAAGTTTGCCATCTGCGGCGGGTTGGTACTGCCGGCACCCTCGGCCGAGGGGAGGCTTTCGTTACCCGACGAGTCGATCGCCGTCACCACGTAGTAGTACCGGAAACTCGCCAACAATCCGGTGTCGAGATAGACGGTGTGTGAAACCGGGTCGGTGTTGGCCAGCGTGTAAGGCCCCCCCTGGGTTTCGGACTGATACACGTTGTAGCGGACGACGTCGGCGCTCACGCTGGCATCCCAGATTACGTTGAGCCGGTCGACACCGAGACTGGGGTCAAACGACAGATTGGACGGCGGAGCGGGCCGCCTCAACTCGACGGTGTCCACCCGCACCCGGCCCCAGCTGTCGGTGACGGTGAACTCGAGATAATGTTCCGTCAACACGTCCGCTTCGGACATCCGGAAGCCGCCGTTGTTGTCCGCCTCGTCCATCGACGCGATGTCGGGATAATCATCCAGCGAGTCGGTAAAAGTAAACGCGCCGTCGAGATCCACGACCTCGGCGGTGAGCCCGTTGGCGGTGCCCGTCCCGAAGTTCTTGAGTCTGTAGAAAAGGTCAAATACCTCTCCCGGCTGAATCAGCCCGTCGCCGTTACCGAGCGCCGAATCGTCGATTCTCAGCGTGACCAGATCGAGAGACGGTGCGTGAACCACCCTCGCAAACGTGTCGTACCAGGTTGGCGTACCGTCCTCTTCGACGATCAATTCGAAGTCCACCCGCGACTCATCGGTCATGGCGGCGTCAAACGACACCCGGATGGCATCCGATGCCGCTTGCGTACCGCCGCTGCCGGCGACGATCCCCACGGCGGCTGTACTGTCGGTGATGGTGGCGCCCGCTTTGTCAGTGCGGAGCTTCAACGTGACGTTTCCCGACGCCGAGATCCCGCTGTTGATGACATTGAGCGACAGATCTACCGTCTCGCCGGCGTCGATCGTTCCATCGCCGTTTCCCGCGGTGCCGCCGGTGTTGTCGTCGTCCACCGTCAGCCCGTTAAAACTCACGTATGCTCCGCTCGTGCCGGTGACCGTGATCGTCCCGTCGTAGCGGCCGTGGTTCCGGCCGGTCACAACCACCCGGATATCCCCCGCGCTCTCGGCGCGGAAATCGAACGTCGCCTGGCCGGCGCCATCGGTGGAGGCGTACTGGTAGTCGTCGGTGCCCTTGGAGAGGCAGACCATCGCCGAATCGACCGGCGCCCCGCCGTCGGTAACGGTCACCGTAATCGAAGTGGTCCCCAGACCCACCGACGCCGTGTGCGCCACCTGAATGGTATCCACCACGTTGGTCCAGAGCGGCATCTCCGGATCCGACAGGTTCGCGTAGATATAGTGCGTCCACAGGTCCACGTTGTCGCTCAGCATGGCCAGCGGAGTTCGAGGGAGACGGGACCGGGTGAACACCTCTCCGATATGCACGACCCCCTGGTTGTACAGAAGGTTGTAGTACTCGTTCATGTAGTAGGCTGACGCGTTGGGAAAAGCACTCTCATTGCAGCCGACCGCCGAAACGCAGCCGCCGTTGGGTGCGAGCAGGAAGTGTTCGGCCAGGCAGAAGTAGGTATATGCCACCGCCGTGCAATTGAGCAGGTATATGTTCGTGTACCGGGGCGCATTGCCCAGCGAGTCGGCATCGGCGTTGTCCACGCTGCCGTCGGCGCACGACATTACGAACCGGAACCCGTGGCCGATGTGGATCACCTGGTCGAAACCGGCTTCGAGGGAGTCGAGCGCGGCAGCTTTGCTTTCCATGACCGCGCCGCTGAAATTGGTGTAGTTTTGGTACATTCGGACGACGTCGAGACCTGGATCCTGCATTGTCGTCGCGTAGACGAATTCCGCGAAGTCCGCGCCGTCCATCTGGATGAGGGGCCCGGACCAGAACAGGACCTCGGCGAGAAACATGATGCGGTTGGTAAAATTATTATCGGCCGGCGTCTCGTAGTCGATAATCTTCGAAGTGAGCAGCGCAACATCCGCCGTACTTCGGGACGGCAGGCGGCCTATGTAGACCTCCGAATACAGGTCGGGGTTGTCGGTACCCGCCGGCGGCTGCTCGCCAAAAACGTTGTCTCCGTCGGCATTCCAATCGCCGTCGAGGCCGACGAAGTACATGTCGGCGGGCAGGAAACGCCCCCCGTCGTAGTAGCCGCTCCACAAAAGTCTGGCCGGGATCTGCTCGGTATCGCCGCCGAGCAGCACGTACGTGATCCCCCACTTCGCGTAGGCGTCCTTGACGAAATTCCTGATGGTCTCCTGCAGGTCGGAGCCGTTCCGATAATTGGCCTCGATCCATTCGGTCGTCCGGACAACAGTGGGCACACCCTTGATCGTCTTCCAGTCGGCCAGATCCTGCCAGGCGCCCGCCAGCGAATCGTTGGTAATGATCACATAGTCGACCGCGCTGCCTTCCAGCGACGGGTAAGCAGTAGGCTGGAATCCACCCGGTTTGCGGGGAACGACGACTACCTGGAACAGATAAGTCGAAGCCGCTCCCGGGTTGATCACGCGGGAGGCGAGCTGACTCTCCACCCCTTCTCTGAATCCCTTCCGGAAACGTTCCCGGACGGTCACGTCCGCGGCCTCACCGGCTTCCGCCGGCCGGGTCGAAACCTCCACGGCGGCATTTTCGAGTCGCACGAGGTCACCGTCGATCATCTGCAGCGGGAATACTACGAAACTCGCGATCGCGTAACCGTGGAAAAAACTCGTTCCCAGGTGGACGATCGGCGTTTCGGGAAAACGGCGCGCATCCGCCGACCAGGCGGCGAACGGCCGGGACGCACCCTCAAACCCGTCATCCGTCGTCTCCGGCGTGCCCAGCTCGGGCATAAATCCCCGGGTCACCACGGTCCGACCGCTCGAACTCAGCTCGAACGCGTCGACGACGTGTCCCTGCGGCAGCAGTACGTTGACCAGCCGGTACACAAGAACAGGCAGACCGTCCTCGTGGAACGTGAAGTAATCCGCCGATTCCACGGAGACGACGGAGTTGCCCCGAACGGACACCTCACCCCGCGCCAGGTCAACATCATAAGTCGCGTCGGAAGCATCGGACACTACCGCGGTGACCATCAGAGCTGCCACCAACGCGCCGGCCACCAAGCCCCTGTTTCGAGCTTTCGAAGTGTATTCCCTTATCATGGTCTTTCTCCCCTTTTTTACTTCAACAACAGCATCTTCCTCGTCTGCGTGAAGTTCGTTTCCACGAGACGATAGAAATACACGCCCGACCCCACCGCAGTTCCCTGGTCGTTGCGTCCGTCCCAATCCACCGTGTACTTCCCGCCCGCCTTCCGATCGTCCACCAGCGTGCGCACACGCGCGCCACGAACGTCGTAGACGACCAGGCGCACCTGTTGCGCACCGCCGTCCGGCACCAGATAGGTGATCCGGGTGACGGGATTGAACGGGTTGGGGTAGTTCTGCGAGAGGTCACCCCTGGTCACCGGCACGTAAATCGAACCGGTCATGTGAATTTCCTCGCCGCTGACGGCGTCGGCGAGCCGGTAGACGTAGGTTTCTCCCGAACGCGCGCCGGCATCGACGTAAAGCAATTCACCACCGGCTTCCACCGCAAGGCCCGCCGCCAGGGTGCCGAATGCGCCGGGCGCTGCCGGCGCACCGGGCGCAGCGTCGGGACCGGAGACGGCGGCACGCTGGACGTCGAAGACGAAGCCGGCCGACGCAGGAACGTACCACTCGAGCGAGATTCCACCACCTGGACGTACCGACGACGTAAACATCACCCCGACGACCCCCGTCGAGATTCTCGAGCCGTGGAGGCCGTCGTTGTGAAGATTGCCGTGAAAACTGGGCCAGGCGTCGAATCCCGCCGAGTACACCCCGGGAAAATCCCAGATATATACGATCTGGTCCCAGCCCGCGGCGATGAGATCGACGTCGCCGTCGCGGTCGATATCTTCCACCACCGGCACACCGCGCATCGCGTCCGCGATCGGCAGCGGAAACCCGTCGAGAAGGTTGCCGCCGGCGTCCCACGCCTTGATCAGCTGGGTTTCGTCTCCGAGGATCACGTCGAGATTGCCGTCGCCGGTGAGGTCGGCCACGATCGGCGAGGACTCCGTGTAGGTGTGATCGCTGTACTGCACCGGCCATCCGGACACACCGGTCCCGTTGTACTGGAACGCATAGAGATTACCGTCAGAGCTCGGGATGAACGTCTCCAACCTGCCGTCACCGGTAATGTCGGCCAACGCCGGCGAGGGACCGAACGTGATGTTGTTCGGGACCCACGCCGAGAACAACGTCGATCCGTCGTGGTGATACGCCTCGATCCTCCCGTACAACTGGTTGACCACGATCTCCAGGTCGCCGTCGTCGTCGATGTCGCCCACGGCGGGGCTGCCGCACACGGGCTCGTCGAGGGTAACGGGGAACCCTGTAACGATGGATCCATCTTCATTGAACACGAACAATTGAGAGTTCTGCGACGCCGCCACGATCTCGCACACGTTGTCGTTATCGATATCGGCCACGGCGGGGGCGGAAAACAGGTACGAGTTGCCCGGCATCCGGTAGAACACGCCGGGAGTCGACGGGTTGGAGTCACCGTCGATGTATTCGGTGCCGTTTCCGTTCCAGACGTAGATCACGCCTTTTTCGTCGACGGCGATCACTTCCAGCACGTCGTCGTTGTTGATGTCGCCGGCGACGAGCCCGGCGCGGATATAGTTTTCCACCGGCTGCGGCCATCCCGGAAGCGCATTCCCCTGATAATCGAAAACGTAGACTTCGCGGGTATTGCGCGACGCCGCCAGAATTTCGTGGCCGGCATTTCCATCGATCCTGGCCAGCGCGATCGGCGAGACGAATTCGTCGCCAGCGGTTGTGAGGACTCCCCAGCTCTGCGCGTCGCCGTCGCCGTCGATCAACTCGACGCCGTCGTGATGCCAGGCGTAGACTTTGTCGTCTCCCTGGACGATCTCCAGATCGCCGTCACCGTCGATATCGCCGACCACAGGCGAGCTCGTGGTCGCCAGACCCATCTGTATCGGCCAGCCGGCGAGCTGGTCGGGATTGGTCGTGCCCGAAAACTCCGGCGATTGCGCGCTTTCGTTGCCGGAATCATCAACCGTCGTCGCCACAAAATAGTAGCGCGTGCTCGGCGCCAGCCCCACCGCGACGAACAACGCGTGGTCCACCGGGTCGGCGTTGATTTTGGTGTACGGCCCGCCCCCCAGAGACGACTGGTATACGTTGTAGCGCAATGCGTCCGGCGTCGTGCTCAAACTCCACTCGACTCCGAGACGGTCCGCTCCCAACCCGGCATTGAACATCAGGTTGGCCGGTGGATCCGGAGGCCGCAATTCGAACGTGTCGACGTACGCCCGTCCCCAGCCGTCTATAATGGTGATTTCAATCTCGTGGGCGGTGGAGACGTCGGGCTCGAGGAGAATAAATCCGGCGAAATTTTCGGCGGCTCCCATCGACCCGAGGTCGGGATAGACGTCCGTACTGGATCCAACGGAAAAAGCGCCGTCGAGGTCGACGATCGATGCCGACAGGTCATTGGCGGCTCCCGTGCCGAAGTTCTTGATACCGTAGTACAGGCCAAACGGCTCGCCCGCGTCCACAACGCCGTCACTGTTGCCCGCCGCCGTGTCGTCGATTCTCAGAGTGACGAGATCGAGAGACGGCGCGTGAACGACTCGCGCGAACGCGTCGTACCACGTGTCGGCGCCCCCCTCTTTTATCGTCACATCGAATTCGGCGGCCGTTTCGTCGCTGAGACCGGCGGCGAAGGTGACCCGCACCTTATCGGACGCCACCCGCGTTCCACCCTCGGCGACGACGCCAACAAAGGCTGATTTGTTCAAAATAGTCACGCCGGGTGTCGCCGTGGCGAGTACCACGTCCACAAGGCCGCTGGCGACGCCGCCGGTGTTGGCCATTTCCAGCCACAAGTCCACCGTTTCGCCGGCGTCGATTACTCCGTCGCCGTTGCCCGATGTTCCGCCGGTGTTGTCGTCGTCGACCGTCAGGCCATTAACGGTGACGTAAGCGGTGGCGGCCGTGTCCACCTCCACGATTCCTTCGTAACGGGTGTGATTGCGTCCCGTGACCACCACCCTGATATCTCCCGGGCTCTCGGCCCGAAAATCGAACGTCGCCTGGCCGGCACCGTCGGTGGCTCCGTATTGATAGTCATCGTCGCCCTTGCTCAGACACACCCAGGCCGAGTCGATCGGAGATCCCTCCACCTGGACGGTGACCTGTATCGAGGACGTCCCCAGACCGACGTTCGAAACGTGGGAGACCTGGGGCGTGTCGAGCTCGTCCGTCCACAGCGGCATCTCGGGGTCGGCGAGCAACGCATAGATGTAGTGGGTCCACAGATCGACGTTATCACCCAGCACCGCATAAGCGGTCCGCGTCAGGCGGGAGCGATGAAACGCCTCTCCGATGTTGACCTCACCCTGGAGAAAGAGCAGGTCGTAGTACTCGTACATATAATAGGAAGACGCGTTGGGATACGCGCTCTCGGCGGCTCCGACGATACTGACGCCGCCGCCGTTGGGGGCAGAAAGAAAGTGCTCGCCCAGACAGAAGTAATTGAACGCCACCGCCGTGCAGTTCAGCAGGTAGAGATTCGACAGCTTGGCGCCGTTTGTCATCACATCGGCGTCGGTGTTCATGAAGCTCTTGTCTCCAACCGACATGTTGAAGCGGAAACCGTGTCCAACGTGGATGACATGGTTGAACCCGGCTTCGAGAGAATCGCGCACCGTCGTATACTGCTCGTGGATCGACCCCGGATAAAGCCACTCGGTCTCGTAGAGCCTGACGACGTCGAGCGACGGGTCCGTCATCTTGGTCAGGTACGTGAACTGCGCCAGGTCAGCGCCGTTCATGGTAATCGTGTCACCAGGTTTCCAGGTGATGGGAAACAGCACCTCGGCGAGGTACAGAACCCTGTTGACGAAGTTGGCGTCGTTGGGGGTCTCGTACGCCATGATCTTCGAAGTGAGC
>CBDVDJ010000120.1:0-7567 GCA_965372695.1 uncultured bacterium | reverse complement strand
ATTCCGCCCTTGAGTTCGAACGTCACTATGCCGCTGAAATCCGACATCTGACGCTTGGCGATGTCGTGCTGCGGGTGACTGGCGAGCCCCGGGTAGCTGACCCGGGCAACACCCGGGTGCTCCTCGAGATAACGCGCCACCGCCATAGCGTTGGTGCAGTGGCGCGCCATCCGGACATCCAGCGTTTTTACCCCCAGGAGCGTCAGCCAGCAGTCGAAGGGACTCGACACGGCACCGATGCTCTTCTGCATGAACTTCAGCTTTTCGAAATAGTCTTTGCTGTTCGTGACCACGGCACCGCCGATGAGCTGGTTGTGCCCGCTCAGGTACTTGGTCGTACTGTGCACCACCAGGTCGACACCGAATTCCAGGGGTCTCAACAGCGCCGGCGTGGCGAATGTCGGGTCGACGCCCACGGGGATGCCGTGCTTCCTGCCGATCTTGACCATCGCTTCCAGGTCGGTCACCTTTAACAGCGGATTCGTCGGCGTCTCGATCCAGATCATTTTCGTATTGGGCTGGATCGCCCTCTCGACGTTCTCGGGATCGCATGAATCCACGAAAGTAAACGACAGGTTGAAGCGTGTGTGTATCTGCTGGAACTGGCGATACACGCCTCCGTAGACGTCGTCCGTACTGACCACGTGGTCGCCGGCTGACAGGAGCCGCGTCACGGCGTCGACGGTCGAGAGTCCCGACGCAAACGAGACGCAGTACTTTCCGCTATCCAGCGCGGCGAGGTTCGCCTCCAGGACGGCGCGCGTCGGGTTCGACGCCCGCGTGTAATCGAATCCCTTGTTCTTCCCGACCTCTTCGAGGACATACGTCGACGTTTCATATATCGGCGGCACGATGGCGCCCGTAACGGGGTCGGGCGAGATACCCGCCCGGACGGCCTTGGTTGCGAATTTCATGTTCGACTCCCTTTTGGACGTATTACGATTGTTGAGCCCGTTTGCGAGCTATGACTATACGCTCGACCGCCTCGAAGCGCAACCGAAGACAATTCGTGGAACGGGTAGACCGCCGTCAGGAAGGAAAGTGCGCCGGGTAGCGGCGGGTCTTTTTCTTGCGTCTCTTGTACGTCGACGCCAGCTCGAGAAAGATCTCGACGTCCCGGTCGTAATCACCTTCGGTACCGTCGAAGTAGAAGATCCGGATGGGCATGTTTCCGTGGTCTTCGCTCACCTTGGGGTAGACGGCTTCCGAAATGATCCCGTTCATGCACGTAAACGGACTGATGTCGACGATCCCGTCGGCCCCGGCTTCGTACATGTGGATGGAGCCGCCGACGTTGAGCACCATCTCGCCGAGCGAGCCCCAGTACGGCAGGTAGGGCTTCGCCGGCTCGAGCAATTTCGCGATGCTCTCGGGTTCGTCGTATCCCTCGAAACGGGCGTGCGTCGGGACGAGCAATTTGTGCTCGTCGTTGAGCTGGAACTTGTTCTTGATAATGACGCCGAGCATTTCGCCCGAAAACTTGCGCCCGGCCAGTTTGAGGTCGTGTTTGTGCATGAAGTTGGTATACCAGAACCACTCGGTAATCGGCGCGAGCCAGGCTTCGCCCCCGAACCGCTCGATGCGCCGGATCAGACTCGAGTTGGCGAAGTTATCCAGGCGGCAGTAAATTTCGCCGATTACGCCAACAAGAGGTTTGTCCTTGCTGTAGTCCGCCGGTATCGCGGAGAACCGCCCCGTGATCTGCTCCATGACCTCGACCATCTTCGGGAACTTGGTCTTGAGGTCGATATCGCTGCGTTCGATCACGCTGCTGACGGCGTCGAGACTTTCGGCATGAACTCCGTCGGTATCTCCCGCGTTCGTTTCGTAGGGCCGCGTCTGCAGGAGCAATTTCCGGATAGCGTCGGCGCACACCAGCGCCCACCATGCGAGCCGCGAAAGCTCTCCGGCGTATTCGCCCATCCCCTCGTAACTGTTGGCGCTCGTCGGCGAAATGACCATTACGTCGTCGAGGCCCTTTTGCGACAGCACCTCCTGCATCACCTGTCGGTACTGGCCGAAACGGCAGGGGCCGTTGGCCGTCGGCAGAAGAAACGCCGTTTTGTCCGGGTCGAATTCGCGGTCCTCGACGACCTTGAGAAACGCCCCCAGCGTTACGATCTCCGGAAAACACTCCTCGCCGATCGTATACTGCCGTGCCATCTCGAGGGATTTAGCGTCGGCTTCGGGGACGAGCTGTCCGTCGACGCCATAAGCGCGGAACGCCGCGGCGAACGCCGTAGAACCTTCCACGCTCATCCGCGGGATGTACAGTTTGCGGCCTTCGAGGCTGCCCGACTTCGCCGGCTTCGCCGACTTCGCCAACTTCGTTGACTTCGCCAACTTCGTTGACTTCGCATTTCTGATGTTCGATGCTTCCATTATACCGCCTGCTCCTCGATGGATTCTCTGTCCCGCGACGGATAGTCGACCTTCTTGCCGGCCTTCGCCCACCACCGGAGCGCGCCCTTGCTGTCGAGATATGCCTCGCAGCGCGTGATGTACCCGGCGTCGTTGCCGTGCCCGTCGAACTGCAGCGTCAAAAACGGCTTTCCGGACGCCTTGACGACGAAGTGCTTGATGTAGGAGTCGGGTCCGCACTTGAAGTTGGTCAGGTATATGATGTGCAAGTTCGGGTAACGGCCGACGATCTGTGCCGCCGCCAGAATCTTGCGCCCGTAGCTCCAGTACATGTTGTCGTTGATGTCGGTGATGTCTTCCTCGTCGACGGGGAGCATGTCCATCGGAATAACATTGACGCCGTAGTAATCCCGCAACTTGTTGCCGATATCCAGCGTCATACCCCGGTCGTAAATGTTGTAAACGCGGCCGACGAGAACAATGCCGATCTCGTTCGTCTTTGAAATCGTATCCAGCGCCGCTTTACCCGCCTGCAGCAGCGTGGCATCGAATTCCTTCTGCTTCTGGTAAGCGGACTCCACGGCCGCCGCGACGGCGCTGCGTTTGTCGCCCAGCGGTTTCATGCAGGCAGCAAGTTCCTTTGTCACCGCCTTGCGGCCATCGCGGAAGCGGATCGGCGGGCTGAGTACCTTCTCAGCCCCGAACGCCAGGGCGGGTGCGTTTTTGACGACGAAGGGCATCGTCTGCCCCCACGGACAGTAGTAACTGTTGACCTCGGGGTACGGCGTCGCCGCGTTGATCATGTTGGGAATGAACACCCAGTCGACGTCGTCATTCAGCAACTGTCGCACGTGGCCGTGATACGCCTGGATCGGCAGACACGGTTCGGCGACCGACGCTTCGATGCCCCAGCGGATGATACGCGAGTTGGTCTCGTCCGAGAGTTTGACGCGGTAGCCCAGCGAGCGAAAGAATTCGTTCCAGAACGGAAACTGCTCCCACGCATACAGCCCCTTCGGTATCCCGATCGTCGCCTTTCCGGCCACTTCGGGTTTGTAGGATTCGAAGAGCATCTCCCGCCGGAGTCCCAGCAGGTCTTCGACCACCGGTTTCTTTTCGCTCACCTGTTTGCGCCGGAACTTGTCCGAACACTGGTCACCCCAGTATGTTTTCTCGCCTTCCACCGTGAATTCCTGCATGTTGCAGAAGTTCGAACACGCCTTGCAGGTGAACTCGCGGAGGGTGTAGTCGACATTCTCCAGGCTGTAGCCGCGAAAGCTCGAGGGGTTTTTCAAAACAGCGGCTTTTTCGTGCGCCAGCAGGGCCGCCCCCACCGCGCCGATTACGCCGTTGTACGGGGGCACGATGACTTTCTTGCCGAGCACCTTGGCGAACGCAGCGGCGATGGCGTCGTTGTACGCCGTCCCGCCCTGGAAAAAGATGACGTCGCCGATCTTGCGGCCGCGCACCACCCGGTTGAGATAGTTGAACACGATCGAGTAGGCCAGCCCGGCGGTAAGCCCCGGCTTGTCCGCGCCGCGCTGCTGGTAAGCCGCCACGTCCTGCTGCATGAAGACGGTGCACCTCTCGCCCAGCCTTACCGGCGCCGGTGACGACAGTGCCAGTTCGGCGAACTCGCCCTTGATCGAAATCCCCAGTTCTTCTGCCCGCTCCTCGAGGAATGATCCCGTCCCCGCGGCACACGCTTCGTTCATGGTAAAATCCACAACGACGCCGTTTTCGATACTGATATACTTGGAATCCTGGCCGCCGATCTCAAAGATCGTATCGGGCTGCTCGTCGAGCATGGTCGCGGCGATGAACTCGGCGCCGGTTTTGTGCGCGGTAATTTCATCGTTGACGGTGTCGGCGCCGACCAGTTCGCCGATCAACTCTCGTCCCGACCCCGTCGTCCCCACTCCGATGATATTGACCCTGTCTCCCAGTTCGGCTTCCACTTCCTTGAGGCAACGGTCGACGACTTCGATCGGGCGGCCTTCCGTCCGGGTGTAGATCGCCTTGATCATGCTGCCTTCCTCGTCGATCAAAGCCACATTGGTGCTCACCGAGCCGATATCGATACCCATATACGCATCGACCACAGTGCCGTCCCCGTTCAGTATCCGGGGCCGCACCTCGTCGCGCAGCTCGACGACGTTCTCCATCGACAGTTTGTCGCTCACCGGGAACGCCCCGTCGCCCACCCCGCCTTGACTTAAAAGAGCGTCGATATCGGGACAGCCGGACTTTTTCAGAGCGTCACGCTCGGCGAGAGCGGCGCCGATGGCGCCCAGCCATGCGTGGTATTCCGGCACGAACATTTCGTCGGCGTCCATGCGGAACGTCTCCCGCATCGCCTGGGCCACACCGCTGTTCGCGGCTACGCCGCCGACGAAAACGGCGGGCTTTTCCAGCTTCCGCCCCTTGATGACGCTGCTCTTGAAGTTTCTCGCCACCGCTTCGCAGAGCCCTTTGAGGATCTCGGCGGGGTTGTAGCCCTTCTGCTGGGCATGAATCATGTCGGATTTCGCAAATACGGAGCACCGGCCGGCGATCTTGGCGCTCTTTTCGACGGCGTCAACCACGGCGCCGATTTCTTCGACCTGGAACTTGAGCCTCACGGCCTGCTGGTCGATGAACGATCCCGTCCCCGCGGCACAATCGCCGCTTTTCTCGTAGTCGGCAATACCGACCCGCTCGGTTTCCTTGTCCCGTTCCACAAGTATGTACTTCGAGTTCTGGCCGCCCATCTCCAGCACCGTACGCACGTGTGGATACAACTCGCCCACACCGCGGGCTATCGCGCGAAAATCGTTCTCGTAGTTGACTCCGAGCAGTTCGCCGATCAGCTTGCCGCCGGAGCCGCAGACCCGGACGCCATCGATCTGCTCGGGAGAGAGCGAATCGACGACACGGCGAAGCAATTCTCCCGACGCACGGACTGGATCGCCCTTTATCCTCGTGTAGTGCGTCACGAGAAGGCGCGAGGCAAGATTCGGATTCGACAGCTCGTCTCCCGGCGGCCGGAAGAACAGATCCTCCTGCGCCGAGGCCGTCCGGAGCAATTCCAGCGACCCGTCGTCTCCAACCGCTGCCAGCTTGAGGCTCACGGTCCCAACGTCGATGCCTAAAAACACACCCATGCCGTCACTGACTCCTTGCAGTTTATTGGTTTAAAGCGAATATCAATCGGATGATAAGGTGGCTTAACTATAGGCAACGACGGATTCCATGAAAAGGTTTTTTTATCCAATATTCAGGTGCTGCGGGCCGACGATAATGGATAATCGGCTATAATAGGCTTCTTCTCCCGCGTGCGAATCGCCCGGCGGCAAAGCCGGTGACACGCTCTGCCGGCGAGTGTATGATGTCGTCTGTCGTCATGAATTCGACCCGTCACAATATGCTCATTATAATATGGTTGGCCTGCCAGGCCTGCCTGGCAGGCCTCGCGGGGACCGGATCGGCGGCACCGGCCACGCCTCCCCCGTCAACTACGGTGGATTCCCTCGCCGCCACCCCCGGCAGCTACACCACCAGCGCCTGGGGTGCAATGCCGGCGCCGGCGGACTCGGTCACCGCCGCTTTCGCCAATCGGAGTCGATCCGCGTGGGAGTGGCCCCTCTACGTCCCCTACGCCGCCATCAACTACCCGCTTCGATGGATGCGCGAAGGAGTCGGAAAGGGCTTTATCTGGGCCGATCGCCGCGACCTGTTCCGGTACGTATCCCTCGTCCCGACCCCCAGGGGCATAGTGCCGTCGATCGCCTGGAGCCAGCAGGAAGGTCTGGGGCTCGGGCTCAACTTCTATGTGCCGGCCGGGTTTCCCAACAGTCTTGCCCGCATTCGCGGCATGTACTCGACGCAGAAATGGCAGAAGTACACCGCCGGCGCGATCTTCAACAAGGACGGCCGGTGGTCGGCACAGGTCGGAGCGGGCTACAAGTATATGCCCAACCTCGAGGTCTACGGCATCGGGCCGAACACGACCCTCGACGGGCTGGCTTACTACAAGGACGAAAGGGTGTGGGCGGGCTTTATCATCCGGCGCCGGTTTTTTAAAAATCAGTTCGTCGGCCTGACCGGTACTTTCTCGTCTATCGATGCGCGGCTGCCGGAGTCCGGTTACTACCCTACCATTCCACAGAAATACGGTCCCGTGCCGGGGTTCGGGGAGGCCTCCAACGGCATTCTGGCCCGGGTCGCGTGGGTCTATAATTCATCCACCGATACGGGCGACCCGCGGAGCGGGACGATGGCCGGCGTTACCGCCGGGGGATTTGCCGCCACCAACACCAACGACGTTTCCTTTACCGCCTACCGATTCGAACTGCAGCGATTCTTTCCGCTCTGGTTCACGGGACGCTCACTCGCGCTACGCGGTTACCTGAACTTCATCGACGATACCGGCAGCGCCCCGATTCCCTTCCAGCGCATGTTTATCAACGAAATTCCCGACATGTTCCGCGCGTTCGACAGCGGGCGCTGGCGGGATCTCGGCATCACGGGGGTCGACATCGAGTACCGGTTTCCGCTCATCGCCGACAAGAAAAGAGGCGGCTTCGGAATCGACACGGTATTGCTCACCGATATCGGACAGGTGTTCAGCGAACGGTCCGAGTTGCAGATCGACAATCTCACTTACTCGTACGGCTTCGGATTTCGTGCCTTCATGAGTCATTTATATATCGGCAACATGGAGTTCGTCTGGGGTGACGAAGGTTTCCAGTTCCGACTGTCGACAAAGCAACTGTTTCAGTATTCCCGGGATGTGCTTTTTCAGGGCCGTGAGGAAACCCTTATTCATTGATCACCATGCGACGCATCGCCGGCATATTCGTAATTCTGGCGCTCACCGCGGGCGCGGGGCCGTCGATCGCTTCCGACGGACGACCGCTCCGCGATGCGCCGGTCGTCTGGTACGAGGACGACCGGCACGACATCGAGATGCCGGTGGAGCGAGAACCCAGCGTCCTGTGGGACTACTTCGACGACTCGTGGGGGTGGCCGCGCGAGCGCTGGACCGACCCGGTCCGTCTCGTGCGCAACTTCGGCAAGCTGTTCGGCGGCGACCAGGTGAAGCCGGCGGGTAACATCAACTCCCTCGACGAAGTACCCAACTCGACGTGGTTTACCAACCGGATCGGCATTTTTCCGATGACGCCGGGGGAAGCGGCGAAGGGGCCGGGTGACGGAGCGGGTCCCG
>CBDVDJ010000119.1:0-7607 GCA_965372695.1 uncultured bacterium | reverse complement strand
ACATCGACCAGGCCCGGGTGGTGACCCGTTCGGCCTGCGACCGATGCTCGACCCCGTCCTCGCCCACGACGCCGAACCTGTACCAGTACGTCGTCGCCGGTTCGACGTCCGTGTCGACCCAGGACGTATACGCCGGATCGACGAGTCTTCCGCCGTTGAGAAGGGTTTCGGCGGATTCGCCGTCCAGCGCGCGGTAAACGTGGAATCCGCGAAGCTCTTCGTCGGTCCAGATTTCCCACGCCAGTTCGACCCCCGTCGCCACGTCTCGAGCGCTGAACACGGTGATGAACACAGCCGTCGGAACGAGCGTGACCGATTCCTCGGCCGAGTACGCACTCAACATCCCGGCAAAGTTCTTTGAGCGTACCGCCACGTACCACGTCCCGTCCTCGAGGCCTTCGATCGAGTACGACGCTCCGTTGCCGGCGTCCACCGAGTATTCATAGGACGCGGCGCCACCCGCGACCGACTCCGAACCGTAATCGACCACATACCCGACGACATCCGGAGATCCACTGGGGATCCACGAGAGGTCGATACTGCCGTTCTCGCCTTCGCTGGCGTCGACGAGCAACGGTGCCGGCGGGGGTTGAGTGTTACCGTTCGAGACGGAGGCATTGGCCTCTTGCGATAATACACTCAACATCCCCGCCGTATTGTGGGCACGCACCACAAAGTAGTAGTTCCCGTCCGCCAGTCCGCAGAACAAAGCGCCGGTCGAACCCGTCACGTCGAGGGAGTCGCCGTAAGACGACGGCGCCGTGCCGCGGTAAACCCGGTAGAAATCGACGTCCAGTTCCGGGTTCGGATCCCACTGGACCGTCGCGCAGCCCGAGTCGTCACCGCTGGCGGCCACCCCCGACGGCGGCGACGGCGGCAGCGGGTTGGCGCCGCTCTCGGCCACCTGGTACTCGTCGCCCGGCGCGGCTACGTCGGCGTAGACAACCGTTCCCTCCTGTGACGAATTGATCGTGGCGAACAGGACGGAGTTTTTGACCACGGAAAAAGTCCTGGCCTGGTTCAGGTTGAACAAAAACACCTTCACCTGCCCGGCGGCTGGTGACATTGGCGCCTTTTCCGTCTGCCCGGTGGACATCACGGGGATGGCGCAGAAAACAGCGATAATGGTGACGGACAGAAGAGCACGGAGATATCCCTCGCGGGTGGCGAAGCCGATGGTGCATTGCATGAAGTGACTCCTTCAGGCTGCCGTGTCGAATCCGGGGCGCGCCTCAACGGCGCTATGTTGGGGATTTAGAGCACCCCGCGTGCAGCAAGAAGTGTGCGCCGGCGATGGCGCGGTTCTTCGCCGTCCGTTTTTGCCTGTCAGACGAACTCAAACGACGGCATGCTGTCTCGAAGCGGTGAGAATTGCGCCGTGGTGGCCGTCGTGCCTCTACGGCGGTGTATCGATTTTCATGCGTCCGTATGCGGCATTCGCGGGGTGCGGGCCTGTCTGGAACTCGCGGGATGTAACGGGACACGCGACGCAATCACCTTGCACGCGGCGGACGCACCGACTATCATTCCACGCACCATGAAACGAACACGGCACAGAAGGGACTCTGGTATCCTCTACGCAGCTTTGATACTCGCCGCGCTGCATCCCCCCCCCGCCACCGCCGATTCTCAAAATGACTACGTCGACGCCCGGCTCGTTGCAGATGTCGAGTCGATTCGCCCCGCAACCCCTTTCTGGATCGGCATCCACCTGGACATCAAACCCGGGTGGCACGTCAACTGGCTCAACCCGGGCGATGCCGGCCTGGCGCCGTCGACAGCGTGGTTACTGCCCGACGGTTTTGTCGCGACCGAGATCATGTGGCCGTTCCCGAGCCGGTACGCCATCGGGCCGGTGGTCATTTACGGGTACGACACGTCGCTCCTGCTGATCGCGCAGGTCACGCCGCCTGCCGGACTGGAGACGACGGGGCGCGTCAAGATCGGAGCCGATGTCCACTGGCTGGCGTGCGGCGAAACGAATGTGCCGGGAGAGGCTGAAGTATCGATATTGATGCCGGTGCGTTCGTCGTCACCACAACCGGATGAGCAGTGGAGCACGAAGTTCGAGGCCGCGCGTGCCGGGCACCCGCGACCGGCGGCGCAGTGGCGGGTACAGGCGTTCGTCGAAGACGAGGAGCGCTACGTACTGGAGATTCGATCGACCGCACCCGACGCCACCGAAATCTACGAATGCACTTTTTTCCCGCGGGAGTCCGACTCGATCGAGCACTCCGCCAGGCAGATCTTCATCTCCCGGCGCGGCGGATTCGACCTCTTCCTGAAGCGCTCCCGCGTATCGATGGAAATACCCGGCCGGATTTCGGGAGTGCTGGTGGCGGCCCCCGGGTGGGACGCCGCCGGAAAGCGGCGGGCAATCACTTTCGACGTTCCGCTGGACCCGCGTTGACGAGATAGCGCTTGTGGCGCCATCCGGACGGCGTTATTTTCTGCGGCAGAGGGTATCGTGCAGGAGGCCCGTGCGCCCCTCTGCCGCGGTTGACTTTCCCCTGTACAGGCTGTATCATTATAACTTGTTAGCAATCTAGCAGTTCACTCGGTCGGATCCCGAATATTTACACCACTCCGTCGCCACACAGACTGTGAGGGATATTATGCGGGTATGTCCCCCGCGATTTCACCGGCTGAATCTGACAGTCCCCCTGATACTGTTGGTTCTCTCGTCGCCACTGGTCACGATTGCCGCGACCACCACGGTGACGTCCGCCCTTTCGAAAGACAACGTCCGCGTCGTGACCACCGGCGGCCTGTCGTCAGTCGTGATCGATTCGCCGCGCGATGGCGCGCGTGACTTCGCCGTGCTGACAGACGAAGGCGCCCCGGCGTTACCCTACCGGATACTCCGCGTGTTACTGCCGGCGGGTCACGAATTTACCAGCTTCAACGCGAAGCCGGGCACGGGCATGGTGCTCTCGACGTCTTTCACACCCCGGACGGCCCGACCGTTGCGCGACCCCGCCACCGAGCCGGTCCAGACGCCGCCGCGCCTAGGGGGCGACGGTGACGGCGTTTTCCCCTCCGTATCCGCGCGCTATCTCGGCACGGGGTACTGGCACGGCAACGCGATCGCCAGCTTCGCCGTCTTCCCCATGCGGATCGACGGCGACAAGCTCACCATTTACGAGCGCATCGAAATATCAGTCGAGACCCGACCGCGGAGCAGCGGCGAAACCGTGGTCACGCCGCACAGAATGACTCCCGAGCGCACCGGCGCCGTTCGGCGGGAGATATCGGCGCTCGTGGCCAACCCGCGCGCGGTGGAGGTCTTCAGGCCCGCGCTCACGGCTCCCCCGTCCGGGCGGTTCGACCCGGCGGCCGCCCCCTCGCTCGAGGGCAGCCCCGTCGAGTACCTCATCGTGACGACCGACGAACTCGCCGGCGCCTACCAGCGGCTCGCCGACTGGAAGACGGCCAAAGGCGTGCCCACCGTCGTCCGCACCGTCGAGTGGATCCTGGCCAACCACAGGCGCGGCGTCGACATCCAGGAGACGATCCGCTTCTTCATCCGCGACGCCTATCAGAAGTGGGGGGTCACCTGGGTATTGCTCGGCGGAGACACCCCCGAAATCCCGCCACGCTACTGTTACAACACCTACTATTACGGAGGACGATTCCTCCCCGTGGACTTGTACTACGCCGGTCTCGACGGCTCGTGGAACGCCGACCACGACGACGTCTGGGGCGAGCCGCCGTTTGGCTTCTACAGCGACAACGCCGACCTGTACGCCGAGGTCTACCTCGGCCGCCTCCCGACCTCGAGCGTTTCCGACGCCGACGTGATGATCTCGAAGATCATCAACTACAGGACACCCGTCGACCGGACGTACACCAACAAGCTGATGTTCCTCGCCGAAGTATTGTTCCCCTATCCGTGGGAACCCGGCGACAACATCGACGTCAACGGCGCCGACACGGCCGAATACATCATCAGCAACAACCCCGGCATCAACGCGATGGACATCACGCGGGCTTACGAAACGGATTACCTGTATCCGGGGTCGATACACGAATCGCGCGACCAGGCCGTCGATTCACTCAACGCGGGGTTCGACCTCGTGTATCACGTCGGGCACGGATTCCGTTTCAACATGCACGTCGGTAACGACAACGTCGTGATCGCCGACGCCGACACGCTGTCCAACCACGACCGGTTGTGCAACATGTACCTGCTCAACTGCACGGCGGTCGCCTTCGACTACGACTGTCTCGGCGAACATTTCCTCGAAAACCCGAATGGTGGCGCCGTCTCTATCGTGGGCTCCAACGACAGCGCGTTTCCCGACGCCTCGATCTATTACATGGACGAGTACACCCGTCTGCTGTTCGAAGAGCGCGCGACGAGAATCGGCGAGGCTTTTGCCCGTTCGCGCCTGCCGAGAACTCCGATGGCGGAACTCGCGGACAACCCCGACCGGTGGACGCATTTCATCTACACACTCCTGGCGGACCCGGAGATGCCCCTCTGGACCGGAACCGTCGACACCCTGCAGGTGAGCCACCCCGCGGCGGTGACGATGGGCGTCAACTCGATCACGGTCGACGCGCTGGCGTCGGGGGCCCCGGCCGAATCGGTGCTCGTGTGCCTGTGGAAAGACACGGACGACTACCAGTACGCGCTGACGGACGCCGCCGGCCAGGTGACGTTCGACTTCACGTGCGAATCGCCCGGTTCGGTGAGCGTCGTGGCCACCGGCCACAACCTCGCTCGTTACCGGGGATCGATCGACGTCGGGCAGGATCCGGACAGCTATCTGAGTTTCGACGGCGTAGCGGTACACGACTCCACTCTCGGTCAGTTGGCCGGCAATAACGACGGCGTCATCGACGCGGGCGAGACCGTTGGAATGATGCCCACGATGATCAACACGGGCAACACCGCGTCGGGTTGGGCCTTTCTCACGCTGAGAAGCGCCAGCCCGCACGTGACGATCGGCGACAGTGTCGCGCTCGTCGGTGATGTCCCGCCCGGCGGCTCCCTCACGGCCATCGAAGGCTGGCGCGTCGAGTTCGACGCGGCGGCGGCCGACGAGACGGCGGTCGAATTCGACGTGTTCGTCGAGGCGACTTCGGGCAGCACCTGGACGGACTCGTTCACGCGCCTGATCCACGCACCCGGGCTCGAATTTGTTTCGCACCGCCGCGACGATTCGGCTCCCGTTGGCGACGGCGACGGAATAATAGAGGACGGCGAAGATTTCCGGCTCTATTACCTGGTGAAGAATTACGGCAGCGGGACGGCGTACGGCCTGACCGCCACGATCACCGACCTCACCACCGGTTTCGTACTCGTCGACAGCCTCGACGTCTTCGCCGACATAAATTCGATGTCGGCGCTCGAAAACTCGGCGGGATTCCGCCTCTCCGAGACCAGTACACTGACATTCAACTACCTGGAAATCGTCGTCACCGACGGCTGGGGACGCGCGATCGCCGACACGGTGGAATTCAGGGAACCTATCGCGGCGGGCAACCTGCGATTCGACACGAGCCTCGGCGAAGACCGGATCTACATGTGGTGGGACGCCAGTCCCAGCCCCGACGTCGACCGCTACCGGGTTTATCACTCGACCACGGCCGGCGGTCCGTACGTCCAGGCGACACGCGACCTGGTCGAGCACACGACGTTCACCGACATCGAACTGACGCCGAGTACACGCTACTACTACGTGGTGGCCGCCATCGACGAGTCGGGGAACGAAAGCTCCGTCTCCCCCGAAGCGAGTGCCACGACCACACCCCCGATGCAGTACGGGTGGCCCAACGAACTGCCCTTGGAGTCGTCCAACTCGCCGGCCATCGGCGACATCGACGGCGACGGCGACGTCGAAATCATCGTGGGCAACGACGAATTGTACGCGTGGCACCACGACGGGCAGGAAGTCCGGGACGGCGACGACAACCTCCAGACGTGGGGCGTTTTTTCCACGCTGGGACAGGACTTCGTCGGCCCGGCCGTGCTCGCCCGTCTCGACAACAAGCCGGGCCTCGAGATTGTCGCGGCGACCCTCACGTCGAGACAAGTGTTCTGCTTCGACTACACGGGCGCCGTACTGCCGGGATGGCCGAAGTCGACGTCATACCCCGTTCGCGCCGGCGTGGTGGTGGGTGACCTCGACGGCGACAACGACTTCGAGATCATCGCCATCGACGAGGACGCGATCATGTACGCGTGGCACCACGACGGACAGGAGGTCCGCGACGGCGACGGCGACCCGGGGACCGACGGCGTTTTCTACCGCTTTCCCGACACACCGTGGTGGCACTACCAGATGCCGGCCGTTTGCGACATCGACGGCGACGGCGCCGACGAAATCATCATCGGGACCCAGGACTCGACGCTCTACGTCCTGAACGGCGACGGATCCGACGTACCCGGATGGCCGGTCGAACTGGGTGATTTTGCCGGAGGCGGCGTCGCCGTAGGCGATCTCGACAACGACGGCGACTTCGAAATCGTGTGCACGGTGAAGAACACATCCAACGTCCGGGCGTATTCGCACACGGGAACGCTGCTCTGGTCGAACTGGGCGCATATGATCCTCTTCTTCAATCCGACGCCATCGCTCGGAGACCTCGACGGAGACGGCATGCTCGAAGTCGTCTACCCCGCCTCCAACGGCAAGCTGGAAGTATGGCGGCACAACGGCGCGTACATGCCCGGATTTCCCATCGATTATTCGACGACTTCCTACACCGAGTCTTCGCCGATCATCGCCGACGTCTCCGGCGACGGAATGCCCGACATCATCATCGGCGACGAAACAAAACTGATCCAGGCGTTCGATTCGGGGGGTAACCTCCTCGACGGATTCCCGCTCTCGTCGCAGAATGCGTTTCGCGGCACCCCCACCGTAACCGACCTCGACGACGACGGCGACATCGAGATCGTCGCCGTGGGTTACGACAGGACCGTCTATGCGTGGGATTTCGACCAGCCGTACGATCCGGCGGCGTGTCCGTGGCCGGAGTTCAAGGCCAACTCGCACCACAACGCCTGTTCCGGGTACGCGGTGCCGACGGCGGTCACCGAAGATCCCGTGGCGATGATCCGCGCGGGACTCGAACAGAACATCCCCAACCCGTTCAACCCGGTCACAACGATCACGTACTACGTGCCCGAAGGCGCCGCGCGCATGGCCTCGCTGACCGTTTATGACGTCACCGGCGCCAGGGTCAGGACGCTGGCCAACGGCATGCACCCCCCCGGACGCCACCAGGTCCGCTGGAACGGCACCAACAGTTCCGGTAACCAGGTAGGCACCGGCGTGTACTTCTACCGGCTGGTGATGCCGGGCTACACCAACACCCGCAAAATGGTCCTTTTAAAATAAGGGCACAATAGTGTCGTGCAATGCGCCCAACGCCCAAAGGGTACAGGGCTCACTAGTGTCGTGCAATGCGCCCAACGCCCAAAGGGTACAGGGCTCACTAGTGTCTTACGATTACTCCTGTTGCCGGTGGTATTTCTCCATGTGCCCCCGGCCATACACGCGCTCTGCTTCGAGCATATTGTGCGAAGCGCACAGCAGCCTGAGATTATGGATCGAATGACCGCCACCCATCGCATATGGCGTCCCGTCATGGTG
>CBDVDJ010000118.1:0-7636 GCA_965372695.1 uncultured bacterium | reverse complement strand
ACGGATTGCCCGTCCCGCCCGCAAATATAACGACCCGGCCCTTTTCCAGGTGCCGGGTCGCGCGCCGCTTTATATACGGTTCCGCCAGCTGCTCCATCTTGATCGCCGTAAGCACCCGGGTGCTTACCCCGATCTGTTCGAGTGCGTTCTGGAACGCCAGCGCGTTGATCACGGTGGCCAGCATCCCCATGTAGTCGGCACTCACGCGATCCATGCCGCTTTCCACGGTACTGCTGCCGCGGAGGATGTTCCCGCCACCGATCACAAGCCCGATTTCCGTGCCCAGCTCCTTGACCTCGGCGATCTCGCGTGAAAAGGCCTTGAGCTTGCCGAAATCGAGACCTCCGCCCCCGTCGACGCCGAGGATCTCCCCGCTGAACTTAAGCAGGATTCTCTTGAACCGGAGTGCAGACAGGATGTACCTCCCTACTGTCCGAGCTGGAACCGGGAGAAGCGGGCGATGCGAATGTTCTCGCCCAGCACCATAATCGTCTCCTTGAGCAGATCACCGATCTTCTTGTCGTTGTCCTTGATGAAGACCTGGTCGAGAAGCGCGCTTTCACCGTAGAACTTCTCGATTCGTCCGTCGACAATTTTTTCGACTACTTTTTCGGGCTTGCCCTCTTCCAGCGCCTGGGTCTTGAATACTTCCCGCTCCTTGTCGATCAGGGTCGTGTCGATCTCGTCGCGCGTGACCGCCAGCGGCGACGCCGCCGCCACCTGCATGGCGACGTTGCGAGCGAAGTCCTGGAACTCATCGGTGCGCGCGACGAAGTCGGTCTCGCAGTTGATTTCCACGAGTACACCAATCCGGCCGCCCGGGTGTATGTAGGAAACGACCAGGCCTTCCGCCGTTTTACGGCCCGCTTTCTTGGCTGCCTTGGACAGGCCCTTGACTCGCAGGTATTCGATGGCCTTTTCTTCGTCCCCGTTGCTCTCTGTCAGGGCCTTTTTGCAATCCATCATACCGGCGCCGGTTCGTTCACGCAGTTCTTTTACCATTTTGGCTGAAATTTCCATGTGCTCCTCCAGGTATCGACACACGCCGCGATCAGGCGGCGCTTTCCTTGCCCTCGGGTTTGACTTCCTCGGCCGGCACGACTTCCTTGCCTTCGAGAAACTTGGCCTTACCCTCGAGACAGGCATCGGCCACCATCCGGCAGAACAGGTTGATCGCCCGCATGGCATCGTCGTTGGCCGGAATCGGAAAGTCGGCTTCGCCGGGATCCGCGTTGGTGTCGATCATACCGACGATGGGGATCTTCAGTTTCCTGGCCTCGCGGACCGCGTTGATTTCTTTCTTGGTGTCGACGATAAATACGATCGCGGGGACTCCGCTCATCGTGCGAATGCCGCCCAGCGACTTGAGCAGCTTCTCTTTCTGCTTGGTCAGCATGAGCGCTTCTTTTTTGTTGAACTGCTCGATGCGGCCGTCCGTTTCAATTTTTTCCAGGTAATCGAGCTTGTCGAGGCTGTTCCGGATCGTGTGGAAGTTGGTGAGGGTACCGCCGAGCCACCGCTCGGTCACATAGGGCATCCCGCACCGCAACGCTTCGTCGCGGATCGCGTTCTTCGCCTGCGGCTTGGTGCCGACGAGCAGCACGTCCTTGCCCTTTTCCGCCGCTTTGCGGATGGCCTCACGGGCTTTGAGGGCCGTATCGAGGGTCTTCTGGAGATCGATGATGTGAATACCATTCTTCTCCATAAAAATATAGGGCTTCATTTTCGGGTTCCAGCGCTTCGTCTGGTGACCGAAATGAACCCCGGCTTCCAACAGATCCTTAAGGGTGATTTCACCCATGGATGATCCTCCTTCAGGTTAGGCCTCCACCGCGCCGTCTGCCCACTCCCGTTCGGGAGACCACGGACAGCCGGACTGCTGCGGTGTGTGTATTGATTTGCGCGGCGGACACGTGCCTCCCCGGGCCGGCCCGCCCCGCGACATCGATGTAATTCGAATTAACGCTTGCTGAACTGGAACTTCTTGCGGGCGCCCGCGAGACCGTACTTCTTGCGCTCTTTCATGCGCGGGTCACGCGTGAGGAAGCCCTGTGACTTCAGCACACCGTGAAGCGTCTCGTCGACCTTGACGAGGGCGCGGGCGATTCCCAGAACGAGCGCTCCCGCCTGACCGGCGACGCCGCCGCCGCGCACAGTCGCGAGGATGTCGAACTTGTCCAGCGACTCGGTCGCCTCGAGCGGCTTCCTCACCTGCATGACGAGCGTCTTGCGGCCAAGATAAGCCGCCAGTTCCTTGCCGTTGACAGTGGTCTTGCCGCTGCCCGAACGGATGTAGACACGTGCGACCGCTTCTTTGCGCCTGCCGACGGCTCCATAAATTTCTTCAGACATTCCCTGATACCTTCTCGTGTAACTTGACTATTGGCCAGGACCGGAATTAGTGACGGTGAGCTCAGAGCGCGGTCGGAAAATCCTCGGGAGTCTGTGCCTCGTGCGGGTGATCCGGGCCGGCATAAACCTTGAGTTTCTTCATTAACCGCCGTCCGAGGCGGTTATGTGGGAGCATCCCCTTGACCGCGTGCTGCACGACCTGTCCCGGATCCTTCGCCATGACTTCCTGGAACGACCGGATTCTCAGGCCGCCCTGATAACCGGAATAGCTGTAATACAATTTCTGCTGGCGCTTGTTACCACTGAGGTGAACTTTTTCAGCGTTCACCACCACAACGTGGTCGCCAAGCGACAGATGAGGCGAATACTCGGGATGGTGCTTGCCGCGCAGGACCGATGCAATCTCGCTCGCCAGACGGCCGAGCGTCTTGCCGGATGCGTCGACGACGTACCAGTGCTCCTGTATATCGCGCGCTTTTACTGTGTGAGTTTTCATGTCATTTACCACCGTGATTCTGCAAAAGTCTTTAATATATATCGGTTATGTGCGCTGGCGTCAAGTGCAAAAATCGAGACTCACCACTCTGCGCCCGCGGACACGCCGGCGTGGGCTGCCCGGGAAGCACCTTCTGGCCCTTCGGCCGGCCCGCACCGCCAAAAATTATGTAATACATTAATAATTAACCAGATAGCTCCTGAGGTGAGGGGGCCGGTGTGGGATCGGTCGCCCGTTCCACCCGCGGGAGCGTGTTGTCGCCGCTCTTCATGAACATCACGAACAGCCCGCCCAGCAGAATCGTCTCGACGATCTGGAGCCAGAGAACGACCGGAGCGGCGGGGGCGATCATGAGCCACTTCTCGAAGTAGTACCCCAGCAGTATCAGCAGGGCGACCACCGTGACGATACGGGGGTTCATCTTGGCTCGTTTGCCCATCAGGACGACGAACGGAACGGCCCAGCACAGCCCGAAGATACCCCGGGCGAGAGCCCAGTACGGGGTGTGATACCCGATCCGGCGGGCCAGGTACTGGACCTCCTCGGGCAGGTTGCCGTACCAGATCACGATCAGCTGGGAAAAATAGAAATACGCCCAGAAGACGCTGAACGCGAACAACAGGCCGCCGACCGACCGCTGGGCGAAGCGCCAGCGATCGTCGTTGGGGGCGCGCATCGTCAAGAGGACGATTCCCGCCACGGCGATCCCCGACTGGAAGGCCTCGACGACGAAGTAACCGCCGAACAACGTGCTGAACCAGGGCTTCTCGAGCGACATGACCCACTCCAGTCCGACCGTCGATTGCCCCAGGACGAACAGGACGAGGTAGATGACTCCCCAGCGGCGGGACTGGTGCGTGACCTTGAGGGCCTCGGCGGCAAACTTGCGCGCGACGAAAAACATAACAAGCAACCAGCCGACGTGACGGACGACGAAGAGCCACTTCTGCGCCCAGAAATGCGGGTCCCCCCACCAGGGATAGATGTCCATCTGGGGAGCAAACGCGACAAAGAGCGCGGCGATGACGAGCATCATCGGATACACGGACAGCATCACCGCCTTGATCGGATGCTGCCACGTCGCCCGGGAGACTTCGGCGGCGGCGATAAGGGCGATGCAGCCCTGTGTGATCGCCAGCCAGAACGCGAGATTGAGGATCAGCGAACCGCCGTGCGCGCTCTTGAAAAAGGTCTCCGCAGCGAAAATAACCGCTGCCACGGCTATCGACGCGATCGCGAGAACGGGGATGCTCACGGGTCTCGAATTCACGCGGCACCTCCTTGTCCGACAACTATTTCGAAATTGTCGGTAAACTCCGTATCGGTCACGACGGTAATGACGTCGGGCATCCTCGCCATGAGGATAAAGCCGAGGAACGCCGTGAGCGCGCCAAAAAGGACCATCAGCTCGAAAGCGATGATCGTAAACGGCGGGATGGAGATCATCGGCTTGTTACCGCTGATCAGGGGCCAGTCGATGACCGTGAACGCCGGGAACAGATAGCCGGTCGCCGCGCCCGTCAGGGCCCCGACGAGGCCAAAAACGCGGACGCCACTGGGCTTGAGAGAGAGGATTTCCTCCACCTTGTGAACGGGGTACGGCGTAAGAAAATTGATTTTCTTCTTGTCGACGCCGCCCTTGACCAGTTCCTTGAGTTTCTCCAGGAAGTCGTGTTCGTTGTCGAACACAAACCGTTCGGCCGACGCTGTCATTTCGGACGACATTGTCAGTGGACCTCCTCTTTCTTCTCGGTCATGGCGACAACGGGCAGGAACTTGGCGAACAACAGGAACATCATGAAGAAAAATCCGAATGTCCCGGCAGTGATAGCGCCCTCCACCCAGGTCGGAGTATAGTTGCCGTACGAGTACGGAACGTATTCGTGCGCCAGTGATGTAACGATAATGACGAACCGTTCGAGCCACATTCCGATATTGACGAAAATCGAAAGGACGAACAGGTAAGGCAGGTTGCGCCGTAGCGATTTCTTGAACAGCGAGAGCGGGATGATCGTGTTACAGATCACCATCCCCCAGTAGTAGAACTTGTAGTGCCCGATGGCCCGGTGCTGGAATATGCCGTACTCGTACAGGTTGCCGCTGTAGTATGCGAGTATGAACTCGCTCGCGTACGCGTAACCGACGATGAGCGACGTCAACAGCAACACCTTGGCGAGGCGGTCGAAGTGGTCCGGCGTGATCAAGAGCTCGAGACGTTGCAGCTTGCGCAGCGGGATGAGAAGCGTCATCACCATGCCCGTCCCCGAAAAGATCGCCCCCGAGACAAAGTACGGGGCAAAAATCGTCGTGTGCCAGCCGGGAACGACGCTCATGGCAAAGTCCCAGGACACGACGGAGTGCACGGACAGCACCAGCGGCGCGGCAAGTCCGGCCAGGAGGGCGTAGAGCGTATTGTAGTGCCGCCACTGCTCCTTCGTCCCCGTCCATCCGAGCGAGAGCGCGCTGTAGATCCACCGCTTCGCTCCGGAAGTGTATCTCTTGACGATGGCGAAATCGGGGATCAGGCCCACGTAGAAGAAGACGACACTGACGATGAGGTACGTGCTCACCGCGAACACGTCCCACTCCAGCGGCGACTTGAAGTTGGCCCAGATCATGCGCTGGTTCGGATACGGAAACAGCCAGAAGAAATACCACACGCGGCCGAGGTGGATCAGCGGGTACATACCCGCGCACATGACGGCGATCACCGTCATCGCTTCGGCGGCGCGGTTGAAACTGCTGCGGTACCTCGCGCGAAACAGGAACAGGACCGCCGATATCAACGTGCCGGAGTGGGCGATTCCGACCCAGAACACGAAGTTGGTGATGTAGACACCCCAACCGACCGGGTTCATGATGCCGGCGACACCCATTCCCCTGTAGATCTGGTATCCCCATGCACCGACGATTCCGCCGACGAACACCATCCCGCAGAGGAACACGATCAACCAGTAGCTCGGCCTCGGTTTCTGCATCGCCGCGATGACGACGTGTTCTATCTGCTGGCGAGTTTCCGCCGGCGTCAGCTTCGCCGCCTTCGAGCCGTTAGCCGTGGCGTTCATTACCGTTCCCCTTCCTCGTCAGGTAATACACGGCGGGGCCTGTTCCCAGTTCCTCCAGCGCCAGGTGGCTGTGCCCGGAGTGCGCCATCCGGGCGACCCGTGAGTTTTCGTCCTTGAGGTTTCCAAACACCAGCGCGTCCGCCGGGCAGGTCTGCGCGCACGCAGGCACCACCTCGTCGGGGCCGATCTGGCGCTTTTCATCCTTGGCCACGTCCCTCGCCTTGCGGATACGCTGCGCGCAGAACGAGCATTTTTCCATCATTCCCTTGGCGCGCCGCGACACGTCGGGGTTGAACAACTGGTCCAGCGGCGGCGGCTGGTTGTGGTTGTCGAACCAGTTGAAGCGCCGGACCTTGTAGGGACAGTTGTTCGCGCAATAGCGAGTGCCCACGCAACGGTTGTACACCTGCGCGTTGAGTCCTTCGTCGTTGTGGTAGGTCGCGAAGACGGGACACACGGGCTCGCACGGCGCGTTGTCACAGTGCTGGCACATCATCGGCATGATATCGACCGTGTCGTCTTCATTGTAGTAGGGCTGAATCGCCAGCCAGGACATTTCCCTGCCCTTGACGTGTTCTTTGCGGCCGACGACCGGCACGTTGTTCTCCACGTAGCACGCCGCCACGCACGCCGAGCACCCGGTGCACCTGTCCACGTCGATGGCGAGCGCCCACCGGTATTCGGGATAGTCGGGCACCGGAAAGAATGTGATGTCCTCGCGCCGCAGGCTGGCGTCGAGGGTGTGGTGCGGAATATGCTCGAGCGGAATCGCCCCCTTCGTCGCGGCCGTCTTCGATCCCGCTAGCCAGGAGAGCTTCCGCCTTGCGCTGATCTTTCGAACGGACAGGTTTTCCAGGATGGACCCGCCGGTGCCCGCCGGCTCGACGAGAGCACCCGTCAACCCCGGTGTCCCCTCTTCGACCATGAACACGCCGTCGGTCAGCCCGGGCTGCGTCATGACCGGAAGTTCCACCTTCCGTTCGCCGTCGGACAATTCTATCCAGTCCCCGTCTTTCAAACCGTGTTCGCCGGCGGTGGCGGGCGAAACCGACGCCCACGGGTCCCAGGACACGGATGTGAGCGGATCGGGGATCTCGTTGAGCAGCGGGATATCGCGGCTGCGGCCGTCATAAAAACGGAGCGACGGAGTCACGAGGAGAACGTTTCCCACAGCGGGGCGGCCCGCCTTGTAAACGCCGTTCCCGGATGTGAGCGACACCGAACCGCTTCCACCGGCCGGGCGATACGTCATGAATCCGGAAGTCACCATCGTGGCCGGCGCGCCGGCGCCGAAGCGGCGGCGCCACGATTCGATCAGGTAGTTCTGGTAGCTGTCCGCCGGGAGTCCCTTTCCCGCCTCCGCCATCAGCTGGAGGAGAATGTCTCCGCGCGAACGGGTATCGTGGAGGGGTTCGGCGATCGGTTGAACCACCGACACGACTCCAGGCCGGGGTTCGGCGTCGCCCCACGACTCGAGCACGTTCGACTCCGGCAGCACGACGTCGCAGAGCGCGAGAGTCTCCGTCATTTCCCCGCCGATCCCGACCGTCAGCGCGGCCCTGTTCAATCTCGCGGTTGCAATCGCGCGCACGGTTCCGGGAAGCGCCGACAAGGGGTCCGTACCGGCGACGAACAGGACGCCGACATTGCCGACTTCGAGGCGGGTAAAAAGACCGGCGATATCGGCGAGAGTCCCCACGTCCGAATAGTCCGGCCCCGTATT
>CBDVDJ010000117.1:0-7639 GCA_965372695.1 uncultured bacterium | reverse complement strand
CGATCGCGTCGACGACGGCGGCGTCTTCGCCGCACTCGCGCGCGTAGTGGCTCCCGATCAAGCCCTGGAGCAGCGTGAACTCTTTGCCATCCTTGATCATCTCGCTGGCGAGGTCGGCCTTGGCCAGTTCGGCCGCCCGGTCGACGACGTCCGCCGGCTGGCGCTCGCCTTCTCTACGCTGTTCGTTCACGAGCCCCGCGAGTGTTCTGATGCGGTCGGCTTTCTGGCCGATCGTCCCGAGGCCCTCGATGAACACGATCCGGTTCAGTTCGCCGGCCAGCCCCTCAATGCCGCGTTTGAGATCTTCGCGCCAGTAGAACCGGGCGTCTTCGAGCCGGGCGCGCAGCACCTTCTCGTTCCCCCGCTTCACATTGGCCTCGCCGAGAACGCGGCCGTCGGTGAAGGTGATGAACTTCGGCACCAGACGACCCCTCTCATCGACCAGCGCGATGTATCTCTGGTGCGAGCGCATGGCGGTAGTCACCACCTCGGGAGGCAGCTCCAGATAACTGTCCGGAAACTCCCCGACGAGCACGCGGGGATCTTCCACCATGAATGTCAATTCGTCGAGCAGCCCCGGGTCCTCGACCGGTGCGAGCCCCCTTCTGCCCGCTTCCCGCTGCGCAAACGACCAGATCCGCTCCCGCCTCTCCTCGTCGTCGACGATGATGCCGAGCCGCCCCACGTCGGAGAGACAGGTCGTCGCGCTCCGGACGCGAACCCGTTCGCCGGCGTACCACGGGCGCCCGTAACTCACGTTTCCCGCCGCGACACCGGCAAATTCGAATTCCACCGTCCTGGCCCCGTACAGGCAGACGATCCAGCGGACCGGCCTCGCGAAGCGCGCGCCGGAAGATTCCCATTTCATGACTTTCGGGAACCGCAGCGACGCGATGAGCCCCGGCAGCCGCCCTGCGAGCAGCTCCGGCGCGGGCCGGGTCTCGAGGCGGCGGGTAAATCCCAGAAACTCACCCCGCTCCGTGCTCACCGGCCGGAGTTCGTCCACGGCGATCCCCTTCGACCGCGCGAAACCTTCCGCCGCCTTCGTCGGCCGCCCTTCATCGTCCAGGCCCTTGCTCACCGGAGGGCCGGTGACGGTCTCTTCGACCGACTCCTGCCGCTCGGCCAGGCCCCGGACAAACAGTACCAGTCGCCGCGGCGTACCCGTGGCGTACAGCTCTTCCCACGGAAGTCTCAACTCGTCGAAGAGGGCTTCGGCGTCATCGGCGAGTTGCCGGAACGCCGGCTCCACGTACGACGCCGGTATGTTCTCCGCTCCGATCTCGAGTATGAAATCCTTCACGACGCCGCACCCCCTTTCAGCAGAGGAAATCCAAGGGCTTCCCGTTGTTCGACGTAAGCCAGCGCGATCCGCCGCGCCAGTTTGCGGATGCGGCCGATATAGCCCGTGCGCTCGGTCACGCTGATCGCGCCCCTCGCGTCGAGCACGTTGAACAGGTGCGAGAGTTTAAGCACGTAGTCGTAAGCGGGCAGCACCAGGCCCCGTTCGAGCATCGCGGTGACTTCTTTTTCGAAATCCGAGAACATCCTGAAATAGAGCTCCGTGTTGGCCGCCTCGAAATGGAACGCGGAAAACTCGCGCTCGGCGGACAGGTTAAGATCCCCCCACGTCACGCCCGCCCCCCACTCGATGTCCATGACCGAGTCGACCTCCTGGAGGTAGAGGCAGATCCGCAGGAGCCCGTAGGTGAGCTCGGCCGTAATCGGCTCCAGCTCGAGCGACCCGGCCTGCTGGAAGTACGTGAACTGCGTGATCTCCATGCCGTCGAGCCACACCTCCCAGCCCAGCCCCGACGCGCCGAGCGTCGGCGCCTCCCAGTCGTCTTCGACCAGCCGGATGTCGTGCCGCGCCGGATCGACCCCGATGTAGCGCAGACTCTCTATATAGAGGGTGACGACGTCGGCCGGCGGCGGCTTGAGCACGACCTGGTATTGAAGAAACTGTTGCACCCGGTTGGGGTTTTCTCCGTAACGCCCGTCCCTGGGGCGCTTGGACGGTTCGACCCAGGCGGCAGCCCACGGCTCGGGTCCGAGCGCGCGCAGAAACGTGGAGGGGTTGAGCGTGCCGGCGCCCACCTCGGAGTTGTACGGCTGCAGCACCACGCAGCCGTGGTTCATCCAGAACTCCTGCAGCCGCGCGATGATTTCCTGGTACGTTGGTTTCGTTTTTTTTTGTCGTCTGGTTTTCACGGGGATCACTTCCGCCGTACGGCCACCACAAGGCAGCGGTACGGCTCTTTCAAAGTAGGTGTGGAGTCAAATCAGGCTCAGTGATCTGGGCAGGCTGTATCCCTGAACGTGAAAAGTATACGTCCAGTGAACGAGCTTCCCCAACTGTTTTCTCGTTCGTTTCTCCAGTTCGACGGCGGCCACGCCGGCGAGTGTCCCGGCGGCACAGAGGTCGATGGCGTCGAGCAGGTCAGCCGGCAGAGGCAGCGAGTCGCCCGCCAGTCCGGCGTGTTCGCGGCAGTAGGCCACTCCGTTGCGGGCGTCGAAGGCGCCGCGTGCGATGGCGCCGCCACAGTCGGCGCACCCGCTCAGGTCGGGGATGGCCCCCAGCGCCCCCAGCAGTTTTACCTCGAACGCAAGGAACACGAACAGCGGGTCGGACCCGGCGTCGGTGCGCAGATACTCGGCGGCGAGGTCGACGATGGCCGCGTCGGCGCTGCCCGGGTAGCATACCTGGTCGAGTAGTTCCATCGCCGAGAGGCACGCCGCCATGTGCGGCAGCGAGTCCCGTCCCGAGGCCGGGGACGACAGCAGCGATACCTCGCGGAGGTAGTATACGCTGCGGTTCTCCTTGTAGTAGTAAACGACCTCGATGTGGTTCCCCGACTCGAGCAAACCCCGCGACGGGTGCTTCGGCGACAGCACGCCCTTGGCCATCAGACGGACCTTGCCCAGTTCGCGGCCGAGAAACGTGACCAGCAGGCTCGACTCGCCGCTGCGCGCGACTCTCAGTACCACACCCTCGTCTTTTCGCAGCATGAGAGTGCCCCCGCCGGCCGGTCAGGGAGTCCGGAAACGTGACAGATAAACGGTGGCCAGCGACAGGTAGATCGCCAGCCCGATGATGTCGTTGGATACGGTGATGAAGGGACCGGTCGCGATGGCGGGGTCGATCTTCCATTTCTCCAGCAGGAGCGGCACCGACGCACCGATGAACGCCGCTGCGACGATCACGATGAGCAGAGTCCCGAGTAGAAGCACGGAAAGGTCGATGTCGCGCTGCCAGACGTACACGGCCACAAACAGAAGCGATCCCAGGATCGCCCCGTTGATCATGGCGACCTGCAGCTCTTTCCACACGCGGCGCCCCATGCGGTAGATGTCGATCTGTCCCAGCGCCAGCTCTCGTACGACGACAATGGCGGCCTGGATCCCGATCGATCCGGCCGTCCCTACGATCAGCGGCACGAAAAACGCGAGGACGAACCACTTCTGCAGCGGCGCCTCGTAACCGCTCATGATGAAGGCGGCGACGAGCTGGCCCGCCAGTCCCGTGATGAGCCACGGGAGCCTCGTACGCGAAATCTTGATCGGCGACGGCTCGCCCAGCTCGTCTTCGGTGGTACCGGCGATGTGGGCGATGTCCTCGCTCGCCTCCTCCTCGATCACGTCGATGATATCGTCGACGGTGATCCGCCCCGCCAGCTTGCCCGTTTCGTCCTCCACCGGCAGAGTGAACTCGTCGTACTTGCCGAACAGCGCCGCCACTTCTTCCTGGTCCATCGTAACGGGCACCACCACTGCGTTCTTCTTCATCGCGTCGCGGATCGGCGTGGATCGCGGATAGATGAGCAGGTCGAGCACATCGATGTAACCGAGGAGGATGCCGTCGTCATCGACGACGTAGATCTTCTGGAGATTCTCGATCTCGTCGGCTCCGGCCCGCGCCAGGTCGATCGCGTCGCGGATGCTGGCGTCCCCGCGGATCGCAATGTTCTCCAGCTCCATGATGCCGCCGGCGGTGTCTTCCTCGAACTCCATCAGTTCGTGGAGCTGCTCGCGATCCTCGCTGGGCAGCAGCGCATCGACACGCTCGGTCCTGTCGGGCGGGAGCGCCGACATGATATCGGCCGCGTCGTCGGTGGGCATCTCGCCCAGCAGGGAGACGAGATCCGTGTCGGAGAGAATCCGCAGCAGTGCCTGGCCCGAAGATTCGTCGATCTCCGTCAATACCTCGGCGGCCCGATCGTTGTCGAGGCGCTTGAGGATGTCCGCCTGGACCTCCGGATCCAGCGCCTCGAGCACATCGGCGATGTCGGCGGGGTGGAGGGACTCGAGGCGGCGCAGGAGGCCCTGGAAATCACCCGATCCGAGCAGCCGCTCGACGGCGGCCAGATCTTCGCTGCGTGAATGATCCATAGAGGGCATCCTAGTGAATGACCCCGGCCGGTGGCAAGGCAGAACTGGCGGGGGCGGCTCTAGCCGCCGACGGCAGGCGGGTCGGCGCCGGCCGAAAAGGCGCCGCCCGAAATCACCATTTTCAGCCCATCCTCGACTTCGATGGGAACCCGGATGACGTCATCTTCGGGAATGAGCAGGAGGAACCCGGACGTCGGGTTTGGAGTGGTGGGAACGAAAACGTTGAGCATCTTCTGGTTCGTCAGCTCGTTGAAGAAATCCGACCCCTCGCGGGTGACAAACGCCAGCGCGAACGCGTCCCTGTGTGGATACCGGATGAGGACGACCTCACGAAACACGGTCGTGCGGTCGGTGAGAAACACCTCGCTGAGCTGCTTGACGGCGGTGTAAACCCGCCGGATCATCGGAAGGTTGTAGACGAATCGCTCGCCCTGGCCGATGACGCGCCGGCCGATTAAGTTCCCCGCGAATATGCCCGTCAGCAGAATAAAAAGAACGACCACGACGAAACCGACGCCCGGCCAGTCGATGATGGGAAAACGTTCCTGGAGCGGCGAGACCAATTCGTCGATGGACGTGAAAATCTTCCAGAAAAGCCAGCCAGTCACCACGAGGGGCGTCAGAATGAGGACGCCGGCAAGAAATCGCCGCCGGAGATACTTCATGGACCCTGAACTCCCGGATAAGAAGACCGTCTATGCCACCGGACCTGCGCCGGCGTCAACCGGAACCGTCCCGCATCTTGTCGCCGGACGAGCTTAACCCGCGGATCACGACTTTGTCTATCCTCTGACGCTCGACCGACTGGATTTCGAATTCGATATCGTGCAGGGATACCTTGTCGCCGACCCGCGGCACCCTCCCGATCATCTGGTACAGCAGTCCCCCCAGGCTGTCCGGAGCGTCCCCGGGAAAGTCGACCCCCAGTTCTTCCGAGAGGTCGTCGAGGTGGACCTTCGCGTTGCAGACCGCCGTGTCGTCGTCGAGGCACTGAATCAGCGCTTCTTCGGTGTCGAACTCGTCCTGAATGTCGCCGACGATCTCTTCGAGCACATCCTCCAGGGTCACGATCCCCGCCGTCCCCCCGTATTCGTCGACAACGATCGCCAGGTGTTGCTTGCGCGCGCGGAACTCGGTGAGCAGTTCGTCGATCATCTTGCTCTCCGGCACGAAGAACGGCTCACGCGCGATCCCGGTCAGCGAAACATCCTCTCCGGCGATGATCTTGCGCAGCAGGTCCTTCGTATAGATCGTCCCAGTGATACGATCGACGGTTTCCTCGTAGACGGGAACGCGCGAGTGCCCCGCCTCCATGAGTACCGCGATCGCTTCATCCTTGTCCATCGCGCCGTTGACCGCCACGACGTCGATGCGCGGGACCATGACTTCGCGCACGCGCGTTTCACCAAAGTCGAGGATACTCTCCATGAGCTTCTGCTCCTCGTCGGGTGGTTCGCCGTTCTGAACCCCGAAGACTTCGATTTTCTGCTTGAGTGGAATAATCTGGAACGCGAGCAATCGGCCGAGGCCCGGCGAAATCTTGCGGGTAACGGCGCCGACGACACCCGCCGACGGACGCAGGAACATCACCGCAGGCCACGTGAATACCCTCGTCGCCGCGGCGAAACGCTCGGCGCCTCTCAACGCGAGCAGGCGGGCGCACAGCGGAGGCACGACGAGCGACGCAAACACGAACAGCGCTGTTTTCAACAGGACGTGTTCGGCGCCGGGAAACAGATGAAGGAGCGAGACGCGCAACGAAGCGGCTACCGCGAAACCGACAGAAAGGGCACGCGCCCCGTTCAACGCGATACTGTTTCGTACCGGATCGTCGAGGAGACCGTCGACGAATCCCCGTTCTTCCGATTCGTCCTCTACGGAGCGGTCCGACGTGCTGAGCGAAAGTATTTCCAGTGCCGTGTATGCACCCGAATAAACCCCGAGCAGCAAAACGGACAGCGCGTACAACGCAAAATCGAGTTCGATGCCCATGTGCCGGCCGGGGGCGACACCCGTCAGAACATCGCGTCGAGTTCGTTCGACGCGACGATACGGGAGAGGATCGTTCTTTCTTCCCGCTCCATGCGCGCGGCGTCCTCGTCGCCGGCGTGGTCGAAGCCGACGACGTGCAACAGGCCGTGCACACCGACGCGCAGGAAGAGCGATCCAGGGTCAACCCCCAGTTCTTTCGCCTCCTTTTCGATCGTCTGGTGAGAAATATAGACTTCGCCGGCGACGTCTTCGCCACCTCCGGGTACGGGCCCCGAGTCATCGATGTAGGAGAACGAGATGACGTCGGTAACCTTGTCGATGCCCCGGAAATCGCGATTGATGCCGCGGATATAGGGATCGTCGACCACCACGATGTTTACCGTGACGGCCCGGGGGTTCAACGATGCGCCCGCCTTGTGTATCGATTCGACGACGTTCTCGTCCAGCCAGGGGAGCTCCGCGTCGTCAGACCGGTTTAGCGACAGATTCACTGGGCGCTTCTTCCTCCTCTTCCTGTCCCGGATAGGCGATCCGCTTGTGGTAGATGCCGGTGAGAATGGAAATAAACTTTTCCTTGATCTGACTCAGGTCGTGCAGCGTCAGCCCGCTGTTATCCAGTTCGCCGTCGTGGGACCGGGTGTCGACGAGCTTGGTAACCATATTGCGAATATGCGCGGGCGTGGGATCCTTGAGCGAACGCACCGCCGCTTCGACGGTATCGGCCAGCATGAGCAGACCCGATTCCCTGGACCGCGGACGCGGGCCGGGATAACGAAAGTCGTCTTTCTTGAGGCTCGAGTGCGAGTCCGTCTCGAGCGCTTTCTGGTAAAAATAGGCCATCACCGTCGTGCCGTGGTGTTCCTTGATCGCGTCGATCACAACGTCGGGGAGTTTTTCCTCCCTGGCCAGTTCCACGCCGTCCTTGACGTGAGACACGAGGATGAGTGCGCTCATCTGCGGCGTGATTTTTTCGTGTTTGTTGAACCCGCCGTTCTGGTTCTCGGCGAAGTATTCCGGCTTGAAGATCTTGCCGATGTCGTGGTAGTAGGCCATGACGCGCGCCTTGAGCGAGTCGGCCCTTATCGCCTCGGCGCCCGCGTCGACGAGGTTTCCGATCAACATCGAGTGGTGATAGGTGCCGTGCGCCTCCATGTTGAGACGCTTGAGGATCGGTTTGTTGAGGTCGGTCAGTTCCAGCAGGGTAAAGCGCGAAGTCCGGCCGAAGATGCCTTCGAATACCGGAAGAAGGAACATCACC
>CBDVDJ010000116.1:0-7654 GCA_965372695.1 uncultured bacterium | reverse complement strand
CGACCAGTTTGGCAACCAGATTCCGCAGGGAGAGTTGCTTGCCCTCGCCAAAAGCGACGGCGAGATCATCTCGGGCAGCCCGCTGCCCCTGCGCGCCGACGGGACGGTCCAGTTCATCCTGCGTTCGTCCCAGACCCCGGGGACGGCTAACGTGACGCTGAACAGCATCGTCGGGTCGGCGAACGGTGCGGTCAATATCGTATTCGCGCCCAAGCCGTTCATGGTGACGGCTCTGGCGCCGATTCCCGGTTCCGTGATCGTGGGACTGGTCGAGCAATTCCTCGTTCCTGTCGCCAACACGTCGACGACATCCGTTACTCTCAATACGGCCACACGCTTCGAGTTTACCGACCAGGTCGAAACGTTCAGTGCCGCTCTTGTCGCCCCTCAGGTGATCGCCGGTACTTCTGTCGATACGCTGATTTTTACGCCGACGACGGTGCCAGCCAATATCACGCCGGCCCGATATCAGCCTGTCGTCCAGCTCGAGGGCGCCGACGAGTTCGGGTCCTCGTATTCGATGACGGATCTGCTCCCCGTCCAGAGTTTGCTCGTTTCGTCGATCGAGATCACCGGTATTTCGGCGCGGAATCTCCCCGGCAGCATCAGCCTTGGCACCACCGATACGCTGCAGATCACGATTAAAAACCCGACGCCGGATCCCGTGACGATCGACACTGCGTTGCCAAATTTTGTTCCGGTATCGGGTGGATCCAAGAACTATCCCGTCATCACGCAGCTCAACACGCCGTTCGTGATACCGGGGAATCAATCCGGTATCGCCGAGGTCGCCGTGACCGTGGGGACGGGGTCCGCGATCGGCTTCGACCAGGTCGACGCGTCCGTCACCGGAACCGTCGGCGGTAACCCGGTGAACGATTTTACGCTCGCGCCGCACCCGTTGCCGCAGTGGGAGCTGGTAACCGCCCGTGACATCAAGTATGCGGCGGGAACATTGGCTCCCGCGACGGTCTCCAAAGGGAAGACCTACGCGATGAGCGTGCGCCTGCGAAACGACGGGGCCGCGACGGTATCGATCGACACGGCAGGCACCACGCTGTCCTTTACCGACGGTACCGAGACATATACCGCCAATCTCGCCAGCGCTGTCGCTATACCAGGTGGTGGTTCGCAGCTCCTCGAGTTCAAATCGCGAGCGGTTCCCCTCGGGATGACGCCGGGGTTGGACCGTAACGTGACAGTCACCGTGAGCGGAATCGAAAACGGATTGCCCTTCGTCGATGTCCTGCAGACCTCTACCGAGGGTGACGGTGTCAACGTTGTCGAGAGTGCGAGCATCGTTGTGGTTGACGGAATGCTGTCGCCCGTGACGGTGAGCAAGGGAACCGACGTCCAGTTCACGGTGCAGGTCCAGAATATTGGAGGCGCGACGGTCGAACTCGACCACGATAACACGCGTTTCCACTTCTCAGGTGTGGCATACGAGGCCTTCCTCGACGACAACTTCACGACGACTCTCACGCCGGGATTCCACACACTTACGTTTCTCCGTGAACCCGTGGCCCCGACGTTCACACCCGGTTCGTATCTGCCTTCTATCGACCTTGTGGGTACGGAAAGCGGTCTGCAGTTCAGCCAGACGCGGGATTTCAACGTAACCAACCAGGTTACCGTCCAGGACGCGCCCGACATCGCTATTACCACCACGCGGCCGTCGCAGAGCAAGATTACCGCCGATCAGGGCCGGCCGGTCGACGTTTGGATGACGGTGGTCAACAGCGGCGGGTCGACGGTCCGCTTCGACGATGCGCAGGTGCGATTCATTCTCGGCGGCGTCGACCGCACAAACCAGTTTGCTATCACCAACCCGACACAGTTCTTTACCGGCGGAGCCAACCTCGCTGGCGGCGCGACGGATTCGCTTCACTTTGTCGTCACCGACGAGATCGCCAACGCAATGAATGCCGGGGTCATGACCGTCGAGGGCCAGCTCTGGGTGACCGACGAAAACCCGCCGGTCACGCAGATCTTTACCAACACCGACCTGGGCGGCAAGGGCAGCCTCCTCGTCCAGACGCCGGCGTTTCTGGTCATCGAGTCGATCACGCCGACGCAGGATCCGGTAACCGTCGGCCAGACGAGCCCGACCTTCGAGGCCGAGATGGTCGTGACCAACCAGGGCCAGTCCGACGCGAGGATCAAACTCACGAATGACAGCACCCGCGTGACGTTTCCGCCGTCCGGCGGCTGGCTGTCCGATCCGCCGGTAATGGCCGGTGGCGGGGACATACTGGCCGGAGGTGAGACCCGAACGGTGGTTGTCAACGTGACGCAAGCGGGCAACACGGCGGGAACGATACAGCTCGGCGGCGATGTGGAAGCCGAGGAACTGAACAGCGGCGATGCGGTTGCGGTTTCCGGATCGGGTGTCGGGACGATCGAAGTGGAGAACCCGGCGGTGCTCGCGCTGAGTAACGTACGGGTGTCGCGTCCCACCGTCACTTCGGGGTCCGACGTGCCGTGGGAGATTCTCGTCAACGTGAGAAACGCCGGCCAGGCGTCGATTGATCTGACTCTTCCGGGTAGCGTGATTATCTCGATTCCGGGCCAGACGGTTCTGTCGACGTTCGATCCCCAGCTGGCACTCGAGGACGGCCGCACATCGCTGGGCGCTGATGAGGCCGGCGAATACCGCATCCGTGTCACGCAGACCGGAACATTCGCGAACTTTGGCGCCAAGACGGTCGGCGTTCAGATGACCGGAGTGGAATCCAATACGGGCCGGGCAGTCAGCGGATCGGCCGATGGATCCGTGACCGTCCAGGAACCCGCCGACCCACAGTACGTGACTGGCACGATAGCCCCGCCCGTAGTATCGAAGGGAGCGAGCGAGTCGTTCGTCCTTTCCATCGACAACCCGTTGGCCAGCAGCGCCACCATGCGGATCAACCGCGCCCAGACACGGCTCCGATTCGGTGGGAGCCTCTTCGATGCGGGCCTCGACGCGACGAGCCCCGACTCGATCCCCGGCGGCCAGACGCGACAACTCAAGTTCGAAACCAGGGATGTCAGCGTGCTGATGGACAGCGCTGGCGTGGTGACGGTTGAGCTCCACTGGGAAGAAAACGGCGCCGACAGCGCGCGGACCTTGACACTGCCCGCAGACGACCTCGTCGTCCAGGACGCCGGCCAGCTCCAGATCGTGACGATTACGACGAATCAGCCGACCGTGACGCAGGGACAGACGCCTGACTGGTTCGTCGACATGGTGGTGAGGAATAACGGCGAAGCGGACGTACGTCTCTCCTTCGATCCCGATTCGACCAAGTTTCAGTTCGAACCGCTCACGGGGCTCCCGGTGACCGGCGAGTACGGGGCGATTACCTACGAGTGGGGTGACGCACTAATACCGGGTGGGGCGGGCGCCGAGAGGACGTACCGCTACCGCGTCGCACAGGGTGGCACCAGCACCGGGCCGATCAAAATCACGGCGACGATCACTGGAACCGACCAGACATCCGAACTCCTCGTATTCGACAACACGATCGACGGCGGCAGTGGTGGCTTCATCCTGCAGACGCCGGGCGACATCCGGGTTGTTTCCATTACTCCGGAGCAGACGACGGCTACGGCGGGACAATCGCGGATATGGTTCATACAGATCGGCGTCGAGAATGTCGGCGAGTCGGCCGTCAAGCTCGGACTCAATCCGGACAGCGCGTCGGTGTCGTTTTCGACAATACCGGGATGGAATCTGGTCCTTCAGCCGGTGCTCGACGAGGGCGGATCGATTCTGCGGGGTGGAGAGACCGGCACGATGCGGGCCGCCGTGATCGCAACCGGGACAACGCCGCAACTGACGACCGTGAGCGCAAGCGTCGACGGCGTCGAGATCAACAGTGGTCGTCTCGCACTGGGAATCGGCTCAAATCTGGGTGAAATCGACGTCCAGAATCCAGCCGTGTTGTCGATTTCGAATGTTCGCGTGTCGCAACCGTCCGTCACGGAGAATTCGATAAGGGACTGGGTCATCTGGGCGCCGGTGGCCAATACGGGTCAGGCCGACGCGATATTCCTCGCGGACAGTCTGAGCATTTCGATCCAGGACAATACCAGCGGTACCAATATTGTGCTGCCCGCTACGTTCGTGTCGGGCGGGACGAGCCTTCCCGGCAACATGGCCACGCCCGATACGCTCCGTATCCGCGTGCGCGACACTGGGACCTTTTTGTCGCTTGGCGACAAGGTCATCACCGTCCGCGCCGTGGCCGAGGAACTCAACAGCGGCGACTATCCGGATGCATCAAACAACGCCACGCAGGTTGCCGTGCAGAGCGCACCGGCCCTTGGGTATCGCTCCAATACTCTGAGCCCGCGCTTTGTAACACAAAACACCACCGCCGGTTTCCAGCTTACGATCCGCAATCCGGGTGTCAACGCGGCGACGGCGCGTATCGAGCCGACGACGGAGTTCACGATCTCGGGTACTCCCTACACGACAACGCTCACCGCGGCGGATTCGATTCCCGGCGATGGCGAAAAAATTCTCACGTTTAACGGTGATGATATAGGGACGATTGCGGTCGGATCCCACACCGTAGCGGTGAACGCCGACTACACGCACAACGGTAACGCGGAGAACGAACCGGTGACGATCTCCGACGACGTCACGGTCCAGTCAGCACCGAACCTCAGTATCGTGAGCATCATCCCCACGCAGTCCAACGTAACCGAGAGCCAGACCCGGTCATGGTTCATTGACGTGTCGATCCGTAACAACGGAGACGCCCCCGTTAGAATCGATCTCGATCCGGCGGCGACGCGTCTCATATTCGACCACGTGGAAGTGGGTGACGTGACATCCCAATTCGAGCCGATGGTGCGTCCGACGTTATTGCAGGCCGCACAAACCGACACGATTCCGTCGGGCGCGGAGGATATTCTGCGCTACACGATCATGACGACGGGGACGACACTGGGCAGCATCAATATAGAGGGCACCGTTGCTGGCAACGACGTCAATACCAGCGACCGGCTCGACGACGACACACGTACCAGCGGCGGCGGTGGATTCGTCAACGTGCAGGCGGAAGCCAACCTCGTCGTGACGCGCGTGTCGAAGAGCCGCCTCGCTGTCACCGAGGGACAGGGGACCGACTGGAAGGTCTGGGCCGTCGTCGAGAACCAGGGCGGCAGCGACTTGACCATGGATGTGGCGTCGGCGGCGATCACGTTTGATCTGGGAGCCGAGTGGATGTGGGATCCGGCCACCGGCAGTGCCTCGCTGGCGCCGGGAGATGTCGACAGCCTCGAGTTTGTCGTCACTGAGACCTCCGAAGAGGAAGGGCTCCGGACGATCACCGCGTCTGTCCTGTCCACCGAGGACAACAGCGGCAGGACGATACCCGTGGGTAATAAGGCCGGAGAGATCCTCGTGCAGACGCGTCCCGACGTTCGATTCGTGTTGGCGGGCACCGAGCTCATTGCCCCCAACGCGGCCGAGGCTCGCGTCAACACCGACCAGACTTTCAGGATTGCCGTCGAGCTGTTCAACGCCGGCGAAGCGGGGGCGAATTCGGTCAAATATCGCGTTGACGGGGGCACCGCCGGCGTGATTCCGCAACCGCGAGTCCTGATTCCGTCGCTCCCCGGCGGGGCCAGCGTTGTCGACACCTTCGAAGTCCAGGCCGGGTCGGCGCCCGCTGCGGACAACATCGTCGCGACGGTTTTTGCCGGCGTCGACGACAACTCTCAGGATATAATCGGCTTTGTCCATCCGGACAGCATCGAAGCGGTCAGCGTGACCGTCGACGACCCCGCCGACCTCGTCGTCGAGAGCGTCGTGGCCAACGTGACCAACGTGACCCGGCAGCAGACGGTGCCCTGGTACGTCGACGTGACTGTACGCAACGACGGTGACGCCGACATGAGGATCGACGACCCGTCGGGCGCCGACATCTCGTTCGCGCGTTCGCTCGTACCGCAGAATGACTACGTGGTTCTCGCTCCGGATTCGTTCCTCACGGCCGACCGGAACTGGGTCGTCGCCGGCGATTCGACGGAAACGCTCCGTTACTGGATTACCGTGACGGGCAGCGGGCTGGGGACGATTGACGTGACGGCCAATGTCGCTTCCACCGATATCAACGACCCTGTGTCTCGGCCCACTTCGTCCGATACGACGGCGGTGACGGTGGAAGAGCCGTCGGGCGTCTTCATCGAGTCGACGGTGGTCAGCGGCCTCTACAAACAGGTCGACAATATCTGGTACGTCAACACTAACTACAGCTTTGACGTCAGTGTCACCGTGAACAATACCGGCGAGGCGCTCGACAGCGTCATTGTATCTCTTGAGTCCAACGCCGGCATAGACACCGTCCACGCCGGGCCCAACATGCAGGATATCGACGCCGACGGGACGGCCACCTATGATTTCCGGGTGACGGCGCAGACGGACCCCGTCAGTTTCCAGAGGCTGACGGCGACGATCATCCACGCCGTGTCGCGCAACACGGGGGCGGATGTGGTGCCGGGTTCGTCGCAGGACAACACCAAGCTCCTCGTCGTACAGTCGCCGGCGGAGCTCTCGATCGAGTCTCTCGCCGTCACGTGGCCGCAGAATGCCACCGACGGCACTCTCAGCACGGGTCAGCTCTTCGACGTCACCACGCGCGTGACCAACCTGGGGCAGGCCTCTGTGGCCGGCGCCGACACAGTCGTGCTGCGTCTGCCGGAGGGATCGGACTTTACTTTCGATGCCGGCGCGGCGGACTCACTCCGCGCGCTCGTCCTCGATGACGACATCACGTGGCGTCTCGTGGCATCCACCCAGACGGGTCCCTTCGACCTGGAGAGCGCCCTGACGGTGGTGCCGAAAGACGTGAATATCAACTCCCGCGCCGCCCTTGCCGACTCTGTGCGGTTGCTTGCCGTGACGGTGGAGACGGGCGGAGCGTTTACCTTCGACGACGTATTGATCGTGTCGCCCCAGGGTGCGACGAACGACACGGTCAGTACGGGGCAGACGTTCGACGTCACGGCGCTGATCACGGTAACGAATACCGTGGAGAACATTCAGGCAGAGATCCTCCCGGTGGGGGGCCTGCAGGCGATCGGGTCGGCGACGGTCGACCTGGGCGACGGAGACGGCGGCCAGAAAGCGGCGAATTTCACGCTCCAGGTGCCGGCCGATTCGACGAGCTTTGCGAGCTATCGCATTGCCGTAACGGGGACCGACATCAACACGAGCGAGACGGTGACGGACACGTCGATCGTAAGACCCGCAATGGTCGTCCTCAAGACGAGCCTTTCGCTCGCCGCCGAGATCAACCAGCCGGCCGAAGCACAGAACGACTCTACCGTCACCATCGGGTCGACGTTCACACTCGGCGCCGTGGTGAGTAACGCCATGGCCGCCGCCGGTATCGACCCCGCGACCAACCCCCGGGTGGGGCTGGTCACACCGCTGCCCAGCGGATACACACTCATCCGGAATGATGCCGATCAGACGTTCGCTACCGGTGACTCGGTGCTGTGGGATATCCGGGCGCCGAGCGTGCCGTCGGGCCCCGACGTCTTCCGGATCAGGATCGTCAGCGTACCCGACGATGAGAACACGAACGCCCCGACCGAAGTGGTCGTCATCCAGCAGTCGATACCGATCGTCACCGAGGGCGCCGCCGTCTCGATGGCT
>CBDVDJ010000115.1:0-7662 GCA_965372695.1 uncultured bacterium | reverse complement strand
AGCATCCACAGCATGTGCTGGGCGGAGGTCATTACGTCGGGAGCCGGAACGTCCGTGAACGGCCCGATATTTCTGGATAACTGCCGCACCCAGCCGCGGCAGACCCGCTCCTCTTCATGGTCGGTGAGATTGTGGGGATCGCATATCACGCCGCCCTTTCCTCCTCCGAGCGGAATATCGACCACGGCGCACTTCCACGTCATCCACATGGCCAGAGCACGGACCGTATCGAGTGTTTACTGGGGGTGGAACCGGATGCCGCCCTTGCACGGACCGCGCGCGTCGTTGTGCTGTACGCGAAAGCCACGAAACACCTTTACGGTGCCGTCGTCCATGCGGACCGGAATCGAAATGGAATATTCGCGCAGGGGGTTTCTGAGCAGTTCCCTCGTCGCGCCATCCAGTCCGAGAATCTCGGCCGCGTCGTCGAATTGCTTTTGAGCCATCGCGAACGGACTGAAGTTGCTGTCAACCATCGATGAGCCTCCTGATTGTGGGCCGGAAACGGGCTTTCTCCGGGCCCGACGACCTATATGACTATGATTAAATCAGATAGTACAGCGCCCGGAATCACCGCATCCGGGCGCTTTGGCATAACAATAGACTATACCGGGGGAACCGCCACATCAAGCGCGAAATGCAACCAGGTCAACGGTTTGAGGGTCCCGGATTCTAGATCTCGTACTTTTCCTTCTCGATGAAATAATCGGCGATCTCGACGCGCGTGGGGAGCGCGTCGATCGGCACGTGCCGGGTAAGCCGCTTGAGCGCGGCGAGCATCGTGCGCAGGTCGTCTCCGTCGGCGCACGCGGCCAGCACCTCGCGCGCCCACAGCTCGATCTGCCCGATCGCCTCACCGGCGTAGAGCCGCGCCATCTTGATCCCGGTGGCGGCGCCGTCCTCGCCGCGCGCGGCGGCCATCTTCATCGTCCGCAGGTACGTCGATTCCATGCCGTACGTCTCGATGATGATGTCGGCGATCGCGCCGAGCACTCCCTGCTCTTCCTGGAGCTTTTCGCCGAACGTCTGCGCGGCCAGCCCCGCCGTGAGCAGCGCTATCTTCTTGGCGTTGTCGACGAGTTTTTTTTCGGCGACGAGCGGTCCTTCGGGTTCCTCTTCGTCGAACGACGGAAACTCCAGCATGGCGTTCTGGACGCTCTTCGCGGCGGACAGCAGCGGCAGTTGCCCCTTGAGTGCGCGCTTGAGAAGGATGCCCGGGATGAGGATCCGGTTGATTTCGTTGGTCCCCTCGTAGATCCGCGCCACGCGTGCATCGCGGTAGTAGCGCTCCACCGGGTATTCGGAGACGTACCCGTAGCCGCCGAAGATCTGCACACCCTCGTCGACGACGTAGCCGAGCATCTCACTCCCCTTGACCTTTATGATCGAGCACTCGACGGCGTATTCCTCGATGCCCTGCATCGTCTGCTTCGGGGCGTCGGCGGCTTCCTTGTCGATCGGCTGGAGAATGTAGTCGAGCAACCCGGCGGTGCGGTACGACATACTCTCGACGGCATAGATGCGCGTCGCCATGTTGGCGATCTTGTTCTTGATCATGCCGAAGCTGGCGATCGGCCGGCCGAACTGCTGGCGTTCCTTCGCGTACTTGATCGAGTCGTCGAGGCAGATCTTGGCGCTGCCCACGGCGCCCACGCCGAGTTTGAAGCGGCCGACGTTGAGGATGTTGAACGCGATCTTGTGGCCCTTGCCGATTTCGCCGAGCTGGTTTTCGACGGGGACCTTCACGTTATCCATCGCCACCTGGACCGTCGACGACCCCTTGATCCCCATCTTTTTTTCCTCGGGGCCGATCGACAACCCTTCGTACCCTTTCTCCACTATGAACGCGGAGAATTTATCGCCGTCGATCTTGGCGAATATAATGAACAGGTCGGCGAAGCCGCCGTTGGTAATGAACGTCTTCTCGCCGTTGAGCACGTAGTGCTTGCCGTCTTCGCTGAGGTCGGCGCGAGCGCGGCCCGCCATCGCGTCGGTGCCGGCGTCCGCCTCGGTGAGCGCGTAGCAGCTGACGATCTCGCCCGATGCCAGCCCCGGCAGATATTTCTTTTTCTGTTCGTCGTTGCCGAAGTAGATAACGGGCAGCGTGCCGATGCCGGTCTGGCCGCCCCACGTCGCGGCGAACGCGCCGCCCTTGGAGATCACCTCGGTGACGAGCATCGACGTGGCCTTGTCCAGTTCGAGGCCGTCGTACTTCTCGGGAACGTCGATCATCAACAGCCCCAACTCGCCGGACTTCTTGAGGAGCCCGACCATCGCGCCCTCTTCCTGCGCTTCCGTCCGCTCGAGCGCCGGGATGACCTCTCCCATGACAAAGTCTTCCGCCGTCTGGGCGAACATCTTCTGCTCGTTCGAAAAGTCCTCGGGGGTATAGATGTCGCTCGGGTCGGTGTCCTCGACGAGGAAACCGCCACCCTTCCTGAAGCCGTCGCTCGACATATCGATCTCCTTTTGGCCGCCTACGTTCCGGCCAGCTGAAACACCCCGGCGGCGCCCATACCGCCGCCGATGCACATGGTTACGATTCCGTACTCAATTTCCCGCCGCTGCATCTCGTGCAACAGCGTCACCGAAAGTTTGGCCCCCGTGCAGCCCAGGGGGTGTCCCAGCGCCACGGCGCCGCCGTTGACGTTGAGCTTGTCGTCGGGAATGTCGAGTTCCCGCTGGACGGCCAGCGCCTGACCGGCGAACGCCTCGTTCAACTCGAAGAGCCCGATGTCGTCCATGCCGAGCCCCGCCTCTTCGAGCACTCTGGGTACGGCGTCCACCGGGCCGATACCCATCAGGTCGGGCTCGACGCCGACGGCGGCGTAGGCGATCAGCCGGGCGAGAGGGGGCACTACGAGTTCCGAGACCACATCCTCCGACACGAGTGTCAGCGCGGCGGCGCCGTCGCTCATCTGCGACGTGTTTCCCGCCGTGATGGTACCGTCCTTCTTGAACACGGGCTTCAGTTTTGACAGCGCCTCCACGGTTGTGTCCGCGCGCACGCCTTCGTCGGTGTCGAAGAGGAACTCGGTTGTTTCGGGCTTGTTCTTCTTGTTGATGCGCGTGTGCCTGATCTCCATCGGGACGATCTCGTGGCCGAAGTGGCCGGACACGATGGCTTCGGCCGCCTTGGTGTGGCTCGCCGCCGCGAACGCGTCCTGGTCTTCGCGCGAAACGCCGTACTTCTCGACGAGGCGCTCGGCGGTCAGCCCCATCGCCATGTAGACGCCGGGATACTCGGCCGCCAGGAAAGGGTTGGGGGAGGGCTTGTTGCCGCCCATGGGAATGAACGACATACTCTCGGTACCGCCGGCGACGGCGTAGTCTATCTCGCCGGCCTGGATCCGCAAGGTCGCCGAGTGGATCGCTTCGAGCCCCGAGGCGCAGAAACGGTTGATCGTGTACCCCGGCACCGTGTACGGGAGTCCCGCTCGCAGCAGCGCGATCCTCGCGACGTTGAGCCCCTGTTCGGCCTCGGGCATCGCGCACCCCATGATCACGTCCTCGATCCGTTCCGACTCGAGTCCCGGTACCCGCCCGATCGCCTCCGCGATCACGACGGCCGCCATTTCGTCGGGACGGGTCCGGACCAGCGATCCCTTGAGCGCCTTGCCCACCGCCGTGCGCACCGCCGATACAATATAGGCGTCTTTCATGGTTGCCTCACCCGTTTTTCAGTTCCTCAGGGGTTTGCCCTTTTTGAGCATGTGCTGCATGCGCTCGAGGGTCTTGCGCTGGCCGCACAACCTGAGGAACACCTCTCTCTCCAGGTCGAGAATATACTGTTCGCTCACCTTCGTCCCCGCCCCGACGGCGCCGCCGCAGAGCACGCGCGCCAGCTCTGCCCCCAGGTAGCGATCGTACTCCGATATCCAGCCCGCCTCGGCCATGTTGAAGAGCTGCACAGTGATCGCCGCGATCCCGTCTTCGCCGGCCACGGGGATCTCGATGGTCGGGTCGGGCGGGCGGTAGCCCTGCGCGGCCAGCCCCGACGCCATCGCCCTGGCGCTGTAGAGAAGGCGGTCGGGATTCATGGCAATTCCGTCCGAGCGGCGGAAGATCCTGAGATCTTTCGCCTCCACCGCGCTGGTGGCCACTTTGGCCAGCCCGATCGTCTCGAAAGCGGCGCGGGCGTAAGGGAACGGGTCGGTGCCGTCGATCGGCGGCATCCCCTCGAGGTTGCGCAGGAGGAGTTCCTTGCACCCGCCGGCGGCGGGGATCAACCCGACACCCAGCTCGACCTGGCCGACGTAGGTTTCGGCGGCGGCGTAAACGTGTCCGGCGCCGAGACACACCTCGCACCCGCCGGCCAGCGTCATCCCGAACGGCGCCGCCACCACGGGACGCCTGCTGTACTTCATCGCCAGCGTCGCGCGCTGAAACCCGCGCACCATCAGGTCGATCTCTTCCCAGTTCATCTCCTGCGCCTCGAGGAGGAGGAGCATGATGTTCGCGCCCACCGAGAAGTTTTTCCCCTGGTTGCCGATCACCAGTCCGGCGTAGTTCTGTTCCGTCTCGCGAACGGCGGTGTGGATCATCGAAATGATGTCGGGCCCGATCGCGTTCATCTTCGAGTGGAACTCGAGACAGAGGATGCCCAGTCCGATGTCGACGAGACTCGCGCTGGCGTTCTTTTTGACCAGCCCGCCGGTGGCCTTGACCTGCTCGAGGTCGATGGTCGCCGGGGGGACACCCACTTCGGTGCGCGAGCCCCCCGTGTTGACGTAGAACCGATGGTAGCGCTCGTCGCGGGTGTAGAACGACCGCTCCGGAGTCTCCAGCGCGTTCTTTACGATGTCCGGGACCTCGCGCCCTTCCTCCTCCAGCCGCCCGGCGACGTACTCGACGCCGAGAGCGTCCCACGTCTCGAACGGCCCCAGCTCCCAGCCGTATCCCCACTTTATCGCGCGGTCGATCGCGACGATGTCGTCGGCGATCTCGCCGAGACGATTGGCCGAGTACACGAGCATTTCCGAAGTGACGCGCCAGAGGAACTGCGCCGCGCGGTCCTTCCCTTTGACCAGTTGCTTCGTGCGCTCGCCCACATCCTCGACAGTCTTCGCCATGTCGATCGACGGAAACTTCGCCCGCTGCTTCTCCCGATACTCGTAGGTGTCGAGGTCGAGCGTGAGGATCTCCGAACGGCCGTCCTTCTTGATCTTCTTGTAGAAACCGCCGCCCGTCTTGCCTCCGAGACGGCCGTCGGCGACCATGCGCTCGACGATGTCGGGGGGCTTGAACAGGGCTAGATCTTCGTCGCCGGTGGCGCGCTCGTAAATGGTGTTCGACGCGTGGACGAAAACGTCTATCCCCACCAGGTCGGCGGTGCGGAGCGTCGCGCTCTTCGGCCGCCCGATGGCGGGGCCGGTGAGCGCATCTACTTCCTCGATGGTAAATCCGTCCTCGAGCATGGCCCTCATGACGACCATCATCCAGTGGCATCCGATGCGGTTGGCGATGAAGCCGGGGGTGTCCTTCGCCGTAACGACCCCCTTGCCCATGATTTCCTCGCCGAACGATTCCATCGCGGCGAATACGCCGGCGTCGGTACCAGAGTGGGGGACGAGTTCGAGCAGGCGGAGGTAGCGCGGCGGATTGAAGAAATGGGTGCCGAGGAATCGCGGTCGTCTCGAGTCGGGCAACGCGCCGGCCATTTCCTCGATGGAAAGCCCCGACGTATTGGTCGTGACGATCGCCGTGTCCTTGAGATACGGCGCAATCTTCTCGAAAAGTGCTTTCTTGACGTCGAGCCTCTCGACGACCGCTTCCAGCACCCAGTCGACGTCGCCGAGCTGATCAAGGTCGTCCTCGAGATTGCCGACCGTGATCCGCCGGACGCCGGCCTTGCTGAAGAACGCCGCCGGCCGCGAACGGACCGCATTTTCGAGCCCGCGCGCGGCGAAGGTGTTGCGGTATCCGGGGGAGGCGGGATCGCCCTCGACCCCCGCGTCTTCCGGGGGGAGGATGTCGAGGAGCAGAGCGGGCACTCCCGCATTGGCCAGATGCGCGGCGAGGGCGGCGCCCATGACACCGGCTCCGATGACAGCCGCGCGCTCGATAGAGACTTCCATCCAGCCGACTCCTTATGTGTCGGGGGGGGCAGAGGAACGGTTGCCGCGACGCCGTGATGAGGGGATTCATCGCTTCCTCTGTGAACGGGTTCACTTGATTGACGTATAAGCCCGTAACCGGCCTGTGTCAATGCTTATGGCCCGAATGGGGTGGTCGGGGGGGCACGATCCTTGCGTTTTGACGTATACAGATGGGTTGGTGGCAGGCTCCGGACCAGTTTTTCCTTGCCCGCCGCGCGCTATTTCCCTAGTCATTTATATGGTTATGAGAGACGTACCCCGATTGACAGTCCTGGCCGCCTCGTTCCTGGCCCTCGCCGCGATGGCCGCGTGCACCAGCGCGCCGCGCTACCGCTCTTCGGGCCCACGGCCGGAGACGCCGCCGTCGGACGTCGAGGGCAACGAAGTGATTCGCGAAGCGAACAGATTTCTCGGTGTGCCCTACCGTTCGGGCGGCACGACGCAGGGCGGCGTCGACTGTTCCGGCCTGGTGGTGACGGTCTACGAGAAATTCGGCATCGCGATGCCGCGCACCTCCCGGGACCAGGCAAGTTTCGGGCGGCAGATCGACCGGTCAAACCTCCAGCCGGGCGACCTTGTGTTCTTCCGGACCTCGGGCAACACGAAGATTTCCCACGTCGGCATCTATTCGGGGAACGGCGAGTTCATCCACGCATCGACACGCTCGAAACAGGTCAAATACGACCGCCTCGACAACAAATACTTCCGCAAGCGCTACGCAACGGCGCGCCGCGTGCTGTAGCCCCGCCGGGATACCTCAGTCAGATTTTATCGATGAGATAATCAGGGCCACCTTGCCGCTGGCGCGGCGGTGCAGCGACCCGGCGTGCTCGAAATCGATCTTCATGTCGTCGCCCAGTTTCGACCTGAGGAGGTCGGCGACGGGCCCGATGCGTTCCGGCGTCAGTTCGACCTGTGACAACAGCCTCACCACGATGCGACCGGGTTCGTCCTGGACGATCTGGTACCCCTCGATCCAGTCGAACTGGCGCATGGTGAACGTGACGAACAGGCCGGTGACTTTGCGGCCGTCGGCCGCGTGAACGACGTCCTGGAGGCGGCCGTCGACGCTGGTCAGCAGGGGAAACGGCAGTCCGCACCGGCAGGCTTCGCCTGCCGGCGCCATGACGCCGAAGTCGCCGATTTCGTAGCGGATGAACGGCGTGGCGGGATTACGGAGGTCGGTGACAACGATCCGTCCGCTTTCGCCGGGTGGTACGGGGATGCCGTCGTCGTCTACGACTTCAACAACGACGTTGTCGGTGTAGACGTGATACCCGGCGTGTCGCGAACACTCCATACCGACGCCCATGAACTCACGGCTGCCGTAGGCGAGGTAGACCTCGTCGACGAGGAGTTCCTCGAACATCTCGCGCTGTCCGGCCTGGAGACCTTCGGCCGCGTTGACGAGCGTCGGCGACTTCCAGGCGAGCGCCCCGGGATGGTCGCGTACGTAGCGGGCGAGGTCGACGAGCATGCTGGTATAGCCGATGAGGGTGTGGGGCCGGAAGTCGTCGATCATATGGCAGCACCCGGCCAGCTCCTCTTCCCCCATCCGCTGGAA
>CBDVDJ010000114.1:0-7666 GCA_965372695.1 uncultured bacterium | reverse complement strand
TGCGGGTGTTTGCCTTCGAGCCCCGCCGCGGCCAGTTCCCTGCGCCCTTCCGCGAGGACTTCCGCCCGGACTTCGAGCCCGCAGTAACGCCCCGTTTCCAGAAATTCGATCAACGGGATCCCGCCGCGCAGAGTGCCGCAACCGATGTCGAGGAAGTCGTGCCGGGGTTCGAGGCCCGACAGCTCGAGGAAGTTGAACTGGAATTCGCGCTTCATCTTCCACAGGTGGGCCGGCCCCACATGGGCGTGCCGTCGCCCGGAGGACGAGCGAAACACCTTACCCAGAAATCGACGCAGACTGATATTCATACAGACCTGATTTCCCCCGGCGCGGAGTTCAACAAACCGTCTTGCGCGCCGCCTTGTTCTTCCGGTACTTCTTCGTTTTCTCGATGTAGTCGATCGCATCGGGCGTCTTGCAGCTCGTCTGCCCGTGGTCGACGTCGACCTTGCCGATCCGCTTCGCCGCCGAGACCGCCTTTTTCTCGAGCTTGCTGCTGCGGAGCGCGATATTGATCACCGCCATGTTCATCGCGTCGCGCACCCGGTTCTTGCTCTTGTGGATGTCGGACTCGATCGTCGCCAGGTATCGCTCGAAGTAATCGTCCTTCAACTCCCCGTCGTTCGCCGCCACCCGGCACATGACCGACCACCCCGCGCGGCCGATCCACTCGCTTCTCGACTTCGCCCACTTCTCGGCCTTCTTGCGCGCGTACCGCGTCTTGCCCGTCATCGTGGAAAAAGCGTCGGTGACCACGTAGCTGTCGAGGTCCTTGACCCAGACGTCGAGCGTCGCGCTCTTCATCTGCTCCGGGTCGGCGATCATCGTGGCCAGCACGCGGGCGTCGTGGTTGCCGCTGTCCCACAGTTCGACGGCGAGTGCGTGGTCGGTTCCGATCTGCTTGTGGAGCACGTTGAGATTGGCGAAGCTGACGCCGAACATGTCGACCGTTACGCCGTGCCGTCCGTAGACCTTGCGGTTCTGGGCGGTGCCCACGCGTTTGAGCTCTTTCATCGCCTGTGCGTACGTCATGCTTTCACTCCTTCCGGGGCTTTTGGGGCTGCCGGGGCTTCCGGGACTTCCGGGGCTGCGACGCGGATGATAGCAGATCTGGCCGGGCGGCGACAAGCCGCGGGTCGTCCATCGTTGTCAGGGTTTGAACAGCACAACGCAAAGGGTGGCCATCAGGCCACCGCGGCGATCAACCGCCCGACGGGTCGCGCGTCTCGACGCGGAGCCATTCGGGCACGTCTTCCGGCGGCGGGGTGCGGCCGTAAAAGATGTCGTCCATCTTGAGCGCGAAGCGGCGGAACCGCGACGAATTCCGGATACCCGAACGAACGATATTATGGAGCAGATTGTCGGGATGCGAGAAGGGGCAGGCCCGCATGCACTTCGCGCAGTCGGTACCTACGGTCGACCAGAAGGTGTAGCACGACGCCTGGTCGATCTGCCACCTCGTCACCCCGTCGACGAAGCCGGGGTCGTCGAACGAGATCGACTGCGAGGGGCACACATCGGCGCACTTTTTACAAATCCGGCAGAAGTCTGTCATCGTCGGGTCTCCGCCACGGGGGCTGGGTACGAGGGGGAGGTCGGTGGTGACGACGGCGAGCCGGACCCGCGGTCCCAGCTCCGGCGTCATGAGGAGCCCCATGCGGCCGATCTCGCCGAGCCCCGCGTCGCGCGCGACCAGCGGGCACACGACGCGGTAGTTACCGTCGATGTGGGCGCGCGCCGGCCAGCCGAGCCGCCGGATGAAGGTGGCGATCTGGATGGCGATCGTCCCCGACGAGAGGTACTGCTGCGCCGACTCCATTACCGTCGGGCCCAGCGGTGCGCTGTCGATCATCTCCTTGCTCATCTCGACGGTGAGGACGAACGCCCATTTGTGCGCCACGTCGACCGGCTGGCCCCAGTCCGGCCCCCTGCCCACGTGTGTGTACTGGTGGTAGTCGCGAAGCGCCGTCACGCCCGTCGAAACGGCGCCCGACCGGAGCGCCCACGTCGAGACAAATTCGGTGATGTCACCCGGGTCGCACTCGACGCGATCCGGCGCCGGGTCGCCGTCGACGATGGGGTGGAACTGGGCCACCGCCTCGAAGGTCGCTTTGGACGCGGCGAACGTGACCGGGTCGTACGCACGGGACCCTCTGGCCAGGAGCCCCGGCTGCTCGCGGAATTTCTCGTCGAGCGGCGCGTTTTCGGGCCGCATCTCGTAGTATCTCTTGAATCGCTCCGAGCCGGGTTCGAGGAGCCGGCGTGAGAACATGATGTCTCGCTCGTCGATCCGCGAGACGGGTGTTTCGTCAACCAGCGGCCGGGGCCGGCCGGTGGGCAGGACCAGAAAAACCGCCGCCGCGATCGTGAAGAGCACAACCGCGGCGGCGATGAGAGAAGGCGACACAAAGGCCACGAAGATAAAGGGAAGCGGCAGCGCGATGGCCAGGGCGGTGGCCACGCGGCGGGCGCGGCGCTCACCCTCGGCATTCGATACGGCGGCCATGACGACCATCGTCACAAAAAGCGCCACCGCCACGGCGAGAGATGCAATATTCCACACGCTGATCTCGATCTCTACCTTTGTTCAGCCCTCCGTCGCTACAGGTTGAAGCATACCATTTTGGGCTCGGTCATTTCCATGAGCGAGTACTTGATTCCCTCTCGGCCCAGCCCGCTCTTCTTGATGCCGCCGAAGGGCATCAGGTCGACGCGGTAGTCGGTGGAGTCGTTGACGATGATGCCGCCGACGTCCATGTTGTAGATCGCGTAGAAAGCGCTGTTGAGGTTCTCGGTGAAGATCGCGCCCAGGAGACCGTAATCGACGGCGTTGGAGCGTTCGACCGCTTCCTCGAGGCTGTCGACAGGATAGAGCGACACGACCGGTCCGAAGACCTCGTCGCAGTCGAGCTTCGCGCCTTTGGGCATGTTCTCCATGACCGTCGGCTGGACGAGCGAGCCCTCACGGGTGCCGCCGGTGAGACAGATCGCACCCTGCGACTTCGACTCCTCGACCCACTCGATGACGCGCTTCGCCTCGCCCTCGGTGATCATCGGGCCCATGTCGGTGTCTTCGTCGAGCTGGTAGCCCGTCTTGTACTTCTTCGTGCGCGCGACGAACTTGTCGCGGAACTCGTCGTACACCGGGCGTTCGACGTAGATGCGCTGGACGCCGATGCAGTTCTGTCCCACCGCCCAGAAGGATCCCGACACGCACGACTCCATGGCGTCGTCGAGCTTCGAGTCAGCCATCACGATGACCGGCGAGTTGGATCCCAGCTCCATGCCGATCTTCTTCAGCCCGCACTTCGACATGATGCGCTCACCCGCCTCGACGCCGCCGGTGAACGAGATCATCCGGATGCGCGGATCGGAGACGAGCGCGTCGCCGATTTCGTGGCCGTGGCCCGTCACGATCGAGAGGATCTCGCCGGGGAGCCCCGCCTCGAGCATGCACTCGCCCAGCTTGATCGCCGAGAGCGGTGTGACGGTGGCGGGCTTGCACACGACCGAGTTGCCGCCGGCGACGGCGGGCCCGAGCTTGTGGGCGACGAGGTTCAAGGGGTCGTTGAACGGCGTGATCGCGCCGATGATGCCGATGGGAAAGCGGTAGTAGTAACCGCGGCGGTTCTCGGAGCCTTCGGCGCTGTCGAACGGGATCGTCTCGCCGTCGATACGGCGCGCTTCTTCGGCCGAGATGGTGATCGTGTTGATCGCGCGGCCGACTTCCTTGCGCGCCTCATTGATCGTCTTCGACCCCTCGGTGGCGATCGTCTCGGCCAGTTCGTCGTAGCGCTTCTGCATCAACTCGGCCGTTCCTTTGAGGATCGAGATGCGCTTGTGCGCGGGGAGCTTGCGGTTGATCTCGTAGCCCTTCTGCGCGATCGTGATCGCCTTGTCCACGTCTTCCACGGTCCCTCGCGGCACCGTGTCCACCACCGAACCGTCGAACGGCTGCAGGACATCGATCTTCTCGTCCTTGTCTACGAATTGCCCGCCAATGATCATCTTCATTGTTATCGTCTCCTTATGAATTGCGGTCGATTTCGAGCATGTCGATCAGTATTGAGTATCCCGTCTCGATCTTCCCGGCGCCCGGGCCGTTGACGGTCACGTCCTGCATCATGTCGGTGCTGAACGTCACCGCGTTCACGGCGCCCATCACGCCGGCCAGCGGGTGGGTCAGGTCGATCATCATCGGTGCGACCGACGCCGTTACCTTGCCGTCCTCGCGCTTGATCTCGCCGATGAGCTTCCAGCGCTTGCCTTCCTTCTTCGCCTTGTCGATGTCGTCGAGCGTGATCTTCGTGATGCCCTCGCACGGGATGTCGGCGGGTTTGAGGTTTTCGCCCATCAGGACGTTGGCCAGAATCGTGACCTTGGCCAGGGCGTCGAGGCCCTCGACGTCGGCCGTCGGATCGGCCTCGGCATAGCCGAGCTTCTGCGCCTCGTCGAGCACCTCCCCATACGGGCGTCCCGCTTCCATGTTGGTGAGGATAAAGTTGGTCGTGCCGTTGAGGATGCCCTTGATGGCGGAGATGTCGTTGCCGGCGAGCGTGTTGTTGGCGAGGTTGATGACGGGCGTGCCCGACATGACGGTGCCCTCGATCATGAACTTGACGTTGTTCTTCGCCGCCAGGTCGACGAGCTCGCGGTAGAAGAGCGCCGCGGGCCCCTTGTTCGACGTGACGACGTGCTTGCCCGTCTCGAACGCGGCGCGGCAGTGGTCGGTGGCGGGCTGACCCGTCTTGACGTCGGTGTAAGTCAACTCGCACACGATGTCGGCGTTACACTCGAGGACCGTCTTGATCGCGTCCCACCCCTTTTCGGCGGGGCCGTCGTATTCCTCGAGCGCCGTTTCCGCCTCGGCCAGCGCGAGCAGTTTTTTGACATCGAGGCCGTCGGGTGAGTACACCGAGCCCTTCAGCATGTCGGACACGGCGACGACTTCCCATTCGAATCCGTACTGCGCTTTGAGCTGCTCGCTCTTCGACAGCAGGATCTCGCACAACCCCTGTCCCACGGTACCAAACCCCAGCAAAGCCAGTTTGTGCTTCATTTATATGCTCCTTCTATTTTTGATTTGTGAATACGAGTCCGGGAATTATAGCACGTTCGCTGCGGCGCGCGGGCGACGCTCCCGATAGCGAGCGCCGCCCCACACCACGATTCTACTGAACAGCATCCAGCGCCCGATCGAGGTCGGCGATGATATCGTCGGGGTCCTCGATGCCGCAGGCGATGCGGCATGTCGACGGGCTGATGGACGCCAGTTTGCGCCCCCCCTCACCCTGCTGCTGGTGGGTGGAGATCGCGTTGAGGGTGGCGACCGTCTTGACGCGTCCCAGGTCGGTGGCGCGCCATATCATGTCGAGGTGGTCGTAGAACACCCGCGCGTTGGCCGACCCACCGGGCGTGTCTTCGGCGATCTCGGCCGAGAGCATGTATCCGAACATCGGTTCGCCGCTGTCCGCCAGGCGCATGTACTTCTTCGCCAGGTCGTGCATCGGGTAGCTGTCGAGGCCCGGGTAGTGGACGCACTCGACCTTCGGGTGGGCTTCGAGATACTGCGCCACCTTCATCGTGGAACGGCTCATCTGCGCGACGCGCATCCTCAATGTGCGCATATCATTGAGCACCATGATCGCCGCCATCGGGTTGACGGCAGGGCCGTTGTCGCGGTAGGGCCAGAACTTGGTCCAGGTGGCGAAATCGGCGCGCATATCGTCTGACCCGACCTTGCTCACGATGTCCTTTTTGGCGATGAGGAGCCCGCTGATCGAGGTGCCACTGCCGCCGATCACCTTCGACGCCGACTGGACGACGATATCGGCGCCCAGCGTGAGCGGGCGCGTGAGCGCGGGAGATGCGCACGTCGAATCGACGATGAGAGGGACACCGGCCCGGTGGGCAACTTCGGCCACCGCTTCGATGTCGAAGATCGACACCGACGGGTTGGACGGGAACTCGCCGTAGACGAAGCGCGTGTTCTCGTCGACCTTGCTCTCCCACTCGGCGATGTCATCGGGATGGAGGACCCAGCGGACCTCGATTCCCTGCTCCTGCTGGCGGCGGACGGAGAACTGCTGGAAGGTGCCGCCGTAAACGTGCGAGCACGCGACCAGATTGGGCTTCGGGAACTTCGGGTCGTTGACCAGGAACGGGTCCGTCGCCGTGCGGATCGCCGCCATGCCGCTCGCCGTCGCCACGCACGAAGCGATGATGGGCGAGCCGTACGTCTCCAGGAGCGCCGCCGCCTCTTCCAGGAAGTAGTTCGACGGGTTGGCGATCCGCGAATAGCACCAGTTGGGCATCTCGTACGCGAGCCCCGCTTCCATTTCGCCGCTCGTGTGGTACGCCTGCGCCGGGCTCAGGTAGACCGGTTCCATGATCGAGCCGTTGTTGAGCTGGAGCGCCTGCTGCAGGTCGTAGAGACCGTGGGTCGCAACCGTGTCGAACTTCCACCCCTTGGCGCGGGTGATCCGGCGCTCGCGGTCGGCGATCATCTCTTTGCCCTTTTCGACCCAGTACTCCTTACTGGTGATATCAGCTTTCGATTTTGTGACCATCGTTCACTCCTTCCACGTCGTATGCCGTCTCGTTCTTGAACGTCGACAGCACCACCATGGTTTTCAGATTCGAAACGTGCGGCAGCGTCGTGAGTTTGTGGAGCACCAGCTGCTCGTAAGAGGGAATGTCCCTCACCGCGATCTTGATCAGGAAGTCCGCGTCGCCCGTCACGTGGTGACACTCCATGATCTCGTCCATCGCCTGCGCCGCCTCGATGAACGCGGTCACGTTTTCCTTCGTGTGACCGCGAAGCATCACTTCGACAAACGTGTGCGTACCAATACCCACCGCCACCGGGTCGACCAGCGCCACGTACTTCACGATGACGCCGTTCTTCTCCAGCTTTTTGACCCGCTCGAGAGTGGGCGGCGGTGAGATCTCGATCTCCTTCGCCAGGGCCGTGTTGGTGATACGCCCCTGCCGCTGCAGGATGTTCAGGATCTTGATATCGGTCGCGTCTATTTTCATAAGATTATTAGCCTCAATCATCACTATGCCATACTTTATACTGATTAACCAGCGTTTCCTGTAATATTATATCACTAAAAAACAATTTCGCCGCATGATTATAAATATCCCGGATTTACAGGAGGGTCTCTTTATCCGATGACGATATGCCGCGATCTGTCCGCTATCTTATCGCCGGGAAATGGCGGAATTTAAGAGGGGAGGGGGTAATTCAGGTACGGCTTGAAAACAGAAGAGCCCTATCGCAACAAAACCGCTTTCCGGGTCAACGCCTTCTGCCCCGGGATCTCGACCCGGTAGAAGTAGATCCCCGACGGGGCGCGACGTCCCGTCCGATCCACGCCGGTCCACTGGAAGACATTTACTCCGGCTGGTCGTCGACTCAGTGAGGATGAATAAACCAGTTGTCCCCGGACATTATAGACGGCGATGGTCACGTCAGACCCGGCCGGCAGTACGTATTCAATGCTCGTGATCTCCGAGAACGGGTTGGGGTAATTCTGACGCAAGAAGAAGGGGGGATGGCTCACACGCCGCGTCGCCAGCACCGAGCTGTCGGGGCCATAGACGACATACGCTTTGCCGGCTTCGCCGCGGCCCAGGGGATCTGCTCTGTAAGCACCAACTA
>CBDVDJ010000113.1:0-7675 GCA_965372695.1 uncultured bacterium | reverse complement strand
TGATGGCGAGGTGGCGCGTGTAGCTGCTGGTCGCGAGTGTGCCGCGCAACAGAGGGCTCGACGGCGTGCTGATGTCGAGTACGAGGATCCCGTCATTGTGATCGGTGACGACGGCGAAGTCCCCGGAGATGACCGCGTCACGCGCCTGCCCGGGCGTATTGTACGTCGCGACGAGCGCGGGAGCCGTGGGGTCGCTCACGTCGATCACCTGCAGCCCCCCGTGGTCGTTGCCGAGATAACAGTAATTACCCGACACGGTGAGGCCCACGGCGAACGCCCCGGGGCGGTCGTAGGCGCCGGCCAGCGTCGGGTTGGATGGATTGCTCACGTCGACGATCTGCAGCCCGCCCGTCAGGTCGGCGACGAACGCGTGCTTGCCGTGCACCTCGACGTCGGTGGACATATCCGGCGTGTCGTAGGTGCCGGCGAGAGTGGGGTTGGATACGTCCGACACGTCGATGATAACGAGGCCATTACCATGATCGGCCACGTAGGCGTAGTCACCGGATACGTCGACCATCATCGCGTTCCCGTCGGTGTCGTAACCGCTCACGAGGTCCGGAAACTCGGGATCAGTCACTTCAAGAATCTGGAGCCCGGCCGCCTGGTCGGCGACAAACGCAATGGGCCCCGCCACGTCGACGCCCATGCAGTTTCCCGGCGTATCGTACGCACCCAGGAGCTCGGGTTGCGAGGCATCGAACAGGTCGTAGATGCGCAGCCCCGCCCCCCCCTCCGCCGCGTAGAGCAGGACCCCGTCGACGTGCACGCCCGACACGCCCACCGGGGTCGGAACCGCCGGGCCCGCCAGCGGCTCCGGCAGGAGCGCGGCGATCCGGACCGACTGCAGGCCGGCCGCTTCGGCGGCGATGAACGCGTACTCACCCGCCACTTGCACGCCGATCGACACTCCCGGAATGGCCAGACTGTCGACGACGGTGAATTCCATGTCGGCGTCGTAGCGCACCGCGTACAGACCGTAGCCGGGCGAGCTGACGTACAGGACGTCGCCGTCGGACGCCACACCCACCGCCCCCTGATCCAGCGGGAGGGTGTCCCACAAGTCCATCGCCCACGGCTCGACTACCAATACGGCCTGCACTCCAAAGTTCTCATTGGCCACGAACGCAATCGGTCCTTCCACCGTCAGGCGGAACGGCGCCCCGCCAAGATCCAGGTAATCGAGCTGATCCGGGTTACCGGTTTCGAAGACGTCCACCGCTTCGAGCCCGCCCAGGCCATCGGCCACGTAAACCACGTCTCCCTCGACGTCGACGGATATATACTGCCCGCCCGAGGAATCATAGACCCACAACTCCTGAGGGTTGGTGGGGTCGCTCACGTCGATCGCCACCAGGCCGCTGTCACCGTCGGCGATATAGGCAACGTCCCCGTCGACGTCAACGCCCCAGGCGAACCCCGCTGTGTTGTAGCTGCCGACCACAACGGGCTGGACGCCCGGATCGGATATGTCCACGATGACGAGGCCCGACGTGTCGGCGGCGACGAAGGCAAAGTCACCGGAAACGACGACATCGAACGCAATGAACAAACCCGTGCCGTCCACATGGACCGGGTTCGCCGGGTCGCTGATGTCGATGACCGAGAGCCCGCCCTCGTAACCCGCCACATAGGCGTAGTCGCCCCAGACCGCCACGGCGATGGCAAAACCGGGTGTGGCCGCGCTCCCCCCCGTCGTCATCCGGAACGGATTGAGCGTCAGCATCGAGGCGACCGTGTCGACGAGGGCCGTCGTTCCCGCCGAGTCGATGTTCGCGCACGAATCGAATTGTTCGATCCACCTGCCCGGCTGGGCCCCGGCCACGCTGGAGCACACCAGTAATGCGATCGCGATAAACACGGTTTTACGAGTCATGTCTGCATCCCCCTGTTTCGAGTCATAGCTGCGTGCCCGCGTGCGGGCGCCGGGAAAATCAGAAATTCACGCCCGCCGTAATCGTGAACAGCGGAACGACCACCCCGTCCCTCTCGTCTCCGCCCGAAACGAATAGTACCGGAACCTGGGCACGCAGGTCGAAGTTTTCCGTAAACCGGTAACCCAGACCGAAGTTGAGCAGAAGACCCGCCACAGTCCCCTCTTCCGACTGCGAGCTGCCACCGCCGGGCAGCGGCGGTCCGAGCGACGTGTCCGTGTCGCTGCTTTCCGTCCACTCGACCGAAATCGCACCGACACCACCGCCGGCGAGAAAGTACACCGAAGATTGTTCCATCGAGTAGCGGAACAGATAGTTGACCATCGCAGCGATGACGAGGATATCCGTCTCTTCGTGGTAGTCGTTGAAGCCGTTGTTGCTGTCCTCTTCGAAATGTCCGCCGTATATCGCCAGGCCCATTTCGATGGCATTCGGGAGCGTGAAGAGTGTGTAGTTCAACTGAAACCCGTACGCGATACCCCCCTGGATATCCGTACCGATTCCCGCCCGAATCCCCACCGACCCCGGCTTCACTTCGTCGGATGTTTCGGCTTTCTCTGCGTCCTGCGCTTCCTGCGCTTCCTGTGCGACGGCCGCACCGCTCATTAAGATCCCCAGCATCGCCACGAGCGCCGTAACCAATAGTATCCGCTTCATTTAGTTACTCCTCTCCCGCCGGAGCGCCCCGTGATCCACCCTGGATGCAGCCTGACGTCTCCGACAATCCGGTCCAACTATCACAATTGGACACACAACGCCCGCGGGAATCACAAAAACCGGAGATATTTCTCTAAAAAACCATAATATATTGCAACATAATAAATTAACTACAGTCAAGCTTCATCCGCCGGCACCATTCGATGTAACGGGGATCGCTCCTCACCGGATCGAACGCCGGGTGAATACCGAGGAAGCCCATGCGTGCATCGTGTGCCTCCCACGCGCGATCGAGCCACTCGAACCCCGTGTCGTTCTCCCCCAGCGAGAAGTAAATGACGGCGATCGAAAACCGGGAGACTTGTCTATTGCCGGGACGTTCCTGCAACTCGGCCAGCACCTCCCGCGCCTCGGTCTCCATCCCCATCAGTCCGTACGTCGCACCGATCCACGAGGCGATCTCGGTCTTCGCGATTCCCGACCTCGAACGGTTCACCGCCACCGCCGCTTCCTCGTGGCGCCCGAGTTCATAGAGTGCCGCCCCGAGAAACAGGTACGCCTGTTCGTGATTCGGGTCCATCTCGATCGCAATCCGTGACGCCTCGGCCGACTCTTCGTAACGCCGGCAGTAGTAGAGAACCTCCCCGATGTTCTGCTGAATGCCTTCGGATCCAGGTTCCAGTTCGGCCGCGCGCAGGACTTCCGCCGCCGCCTCGTCACACCGGTTCTGTTTCATGAGAAAGAATCCGAGCTGGGCATGAACGGACGCATCGCGAGGAGTGAGTTCGACGGCTCTTCGGAACGCCTGTTCGGCGAGGACAAAGTCCCACTCCCAGTACTCCAGCAGAAAAGCCTTGAGGTCCTGCGCCTCGTGAAGCGCGGGATCGATCTCCAGGGCTTTTTCCAGGAATTCCAGCGCTTTCGGATAGGCAACGTCCGGAGACTCGTAACCAAATATCGGCATGGCTGCATACCTCCAGGCCATACCGTAATATGCTTGCGCAAAACCGGGGTCGAGGGCGATGGCGCGCTCGAAATAGCCGATGGCGGTGCGAAGCCCCTCGTCGGTGCTCCCCTTCGTATTCGCCCCTCTCAGGTAGAGTTCGTGCGCCTCCGTGTTCTGCGTCATCGGCACGTCGAGCCGCTTCAACTCTTCGGGTGTCAGAGCGGCCTTCAGGGCGCTCGCGATATTCAGCGCGACATCACGCTGCACCGTAAAGATGTCCGTCACCCGGCGGTCATAATCATCCGCCCAGATCAGTTCTTCGTTACGTGCATCGATGAGACGGACCGATATCCGGACACGGTCGCCCGAACGCCGTACGGAGCCCTCCACGATTGCGTCGACTCCCAGCTCGTCAGCGATCTCGGCCGGCGGCTTGTCCGTGCCCTTGTATCGCGCGGTGGACAGTCCCGGTTTCACCTGCAACGATGTGATGGCCTGGAGCTTTGATATCAACTCCTCGGTCATCCCGTCGACGAAGTAGTCCTGGCCCGGGTCGCCCGACTGGTTGACCAGCGGCAGGACGGCCAGCGAGTCGATCGTGTCGCCGGTGCGAAAAAACGCCATCCAGGCAACGGCGGCCAGGACAATGACCACTGCCGCCGCCATCGTCCCGAAAAACGCACCCCGCTGGCGGCGAAACTTCCGCCAGCGGACGAACCGCCGCGGCGGCGCCGGCGCAATGGTCAACCGCCGGCTCTGTTCTTCCACCGCGGCCAGCAGGTCGCCGGCGCTCTGCGGGCGCTTCGACGGGTCCTTCTCGAGCGCCCGTTCCACCAGGTCCTCGACCGCGGCCGGTACATCACGGCGGATCTCCGAAATCATCTCCGGATCTTCCCTCAGCACCGAGTACAGCACCGCCTGGTCGGCCTGCCCCCTGAACGGCGGCCGACCGGCGAGCATTTCGTAGAGCACCGCGCCCGTCGACCACACGTCGCTGCGCGCGTCGACGTCACCACCCCGAGCCTGCTCCGGGCTCATGTAGGCGACCGTCCCCAGCGTCGTCCCCGTCCGCGTCAACCGCGTGTCGCCACCTACCCTGGCCAGGCCAAAGTCGGCGATCTTCACGACGCCGTCCTTCGTGATCAATATGTTACCCGGCTTGATGTCGCGGTGGACGATCCCCGCCTCGTGCGCCCGCGCCAGACCGCGGGACACCTGCGCCGTCACGTCGAGCGCTTCGGCGACCGTCATCGCTCCCCGCGCGATCCGTTCGCGCAGGTCACGACCGTCCACGAGCGCCATCGCGATGAACGTCTCGCCGCCGGCGTCGTGGATTTCGTGAACCGTGCAGATGTTCGGGTGGTCGAGGGCGGCGGCCGCTTTGGCCTCGTGGATGAACCGCTTTCTCGCGTCGTCGTCGCGCACCAGGTCGGGCGGGAGAAACTTCAGCGCCACGTCACGGTCCAGGTCGAGGTCGCGCGCCTTGTACACGACCCCCATCCCCCCGGCGCCGATCTTCGCCAGAATCTTGTAGTGGGATACGGTCTTACCGATCATCGTCGACCCCATCTACCTGTCGTTACTGTCCGATCGTACCCTTTGACATCAATCCTCATTCTCCAACAGAGCCTGGAACCTGGGATTGTCCCGCAGCGGGTCCCACAACGGGTCGAGCGTCAGGATCCCCACCGAAATATTAGAAGGGACGGACAAAAGTATCTCCAGCTGATCGATGGCCGCCTCGTATTCACCGACCCGCACATATATTTCGGTTAATGCTTCGAGCGCCAAGAAGCCAAATAGCGCGTCCTCTGACAATGGATACCGCTCTACGGCGTATCGGCCCGCACGGATCGCTTCGTCCTTTTTCCCGAGCGCTGCGAACGCGATCCCCAGGCTGCAGTTATCGAGGGCACTCTTTGAAGTCAAACCTTTCTCGATGGCGATCCGCTCCTGTAGGGTCACCCGCAACGAGTCGTAGTGGAGTCTTGCCGCTTGCGGCTCGCCAATGTGTTCATAGAGGCCCGCCAGCATGCGGTGCCGGTAACGATCAGGGACTATCCGCGCCGGAATGATCGCCTGGACGATTTCATTGTCTTCAAACGTGACTATTCTATGAAGAACCATGAAATCAGTGTTGGCAATTCCTTCGATATCGACGGAACGGTAGGCTTCCCGGATTATCCGCGTCGCCCGATCCTTGTTGCGATCGAGGGAGATGTACACTGCCGCGAGCGTCAAATAGCGAACGCCCGCATCGGGTTCCTGCGCCACGGCGCGCTCGAGGCAACGGGCAGCATCCTTGTACCGCCGCATCCACCAATATTGTTCACCCAATCCGTACGGGGGTCCGAGTGGATTGAGTTCAACTGCATACTCATATGTTTCCGCCGCAAGATCCCAATTTCCCCGGCGTCTTTCCACACAGGCCAGTTTCACATATCCCATCGGGACACTCGGTCTTTTCTGGACGTAGTCCTTGAAGAAATCATAGCTCCTGGCGTAGTCCAGTTTCGCTTCGTAATGGTATACACCGATGGCAAGACCGATTTCCGGCAGATCGGGTTCCGCCGCCAGAGCACGATCAATCGCGTCCTTCGCTTTCGCCTGATACTCTTCCGCGCCGTACCCCTGGTAGACGAGACCTGAATAGTAGGTCGACAGCCTGGCCCACGCGTCGGCGAACCCGGGGTCGATTTCGACGGCGCGTTCCAGCCAGGGAACCGCTTTCGATATATCAATTCCGTAGTACGATCTACTAGCGATGGATAAGCCCTGCAAATAGTATCGGTAAGCCTCGAGGTTCTCGGTCGGCCTCGCCACCAGGAGATGCCGTTCGGTGTCATTGAGTGTCAGATCGAGCGCGGTGGCAACACGTTCGGCGATCTCGGACTGGATGCGAAAGAGCTCCGTGGCATCCTCGTCGTACGTCGTCGCCCACACGTGTGCATCGTCATCGACACGGATCAGCTGCGGAATCACGCGGATAGGACTCTCCGAATCTCCGGGGCGTTCACGTTGGACTGTACCCTCGAGAGCGTAGTCGGCGTCGATTTCATCGCCGATCTCGCGGATCGACTTGGTGCTGCCTTTGAACTGCATCGCCGTCTGCCTCGAAATCACCTCGATGGCGTGGACACTCGAGAGCCTCGCCGTGATCGCGTCGGTGAGGCCATCGGCGAAGTACTCCTCTTCCGGCGGACCCAGGTTTTCGAACGGCAGTACCACGAGTCTCGACTTGCCGCCGGGAGATTCATCGCCGACTGGCAGAAGTATCTTCAAGGCCATGATCACAATGGCAATGCCCACTACGATCGACATGATGCCGAACAGGAGTTTACCTTTTGTCGGTTTGTCGGTCCCGGTCTTCGACGAGCTGGAGCTCCCGTCGCCCGACCGTAACGTCTTCAGGTCATCGCGGAGCTCTGTTGCCGACTGATACCGGTCGGCGGGGTTCTTGGCCATACACCTGTCGATGATTGGCTGCACGCCGGCGGGGATGTCGGCGCGGTGGATCGACAGGGGCGCGGGGTCGGTGTTGATGATGCTGTAGGCGACGGCGGCGTCGTGGCCGGCTTCGAAGGGGAGGACTCCGGTGAGCATCTGGTAGAGCATTACGCCGAGCGACCAGATGTCGCTGCGGTGGTCGAGGTTTCCGCCCTGCGCCTGTTCGGGCGACATGTAGACGGCCGTCCCCACGGTCGACCCGGTCTTTGTCACCCTCGTGCGTCCTGAGAGCTTGGCGAGCCCGAAGTCGGCGATTACGGCCTCGCCCTTCTGGGTCAGCAGGATATTGGCGGGCTTGATGTCGCGGTGGACGATCCCGGCGTCGTGGGCGGCGGACAATCCGTCGGCCACCTGGGAGGCGAGCTTTATCGCTTCATCGATTTCCATGGCGCCGCCTTCGACGCGGTCCTTGAGCGATCCGCCTTCGTAGAGGTCCATGCATATGAAGAGCCGGCCGTCGTCGGTCTCGTCGATGTCGTGGATGGTGCAGACGTGGTGGTGCTTGAGGGACGAGGCGGCCTGGGCCTCGTGGACGAAGCGGGTACGGGAGTCTTTGTCGGCGGTCAGTTCGGCGGGCAGGAACTTGAGCGCGACGGGCTGGCGGAGCCGGGTGTGCTCGGCCTGGTACACT
>CBDVDJ010000112.1:0-7704 GCA_965372695.1 uncultured bacterium | reverse complement strand
GGGGTTCGATCGTCGATCTGTTCGATCCGTCGTGGGCACACCCGGCGCGGCTCGAGCTGTTCGACGACGAGGTGGTTTCGATACGCACGTTCGACCTCGACTCGCAGCTGTCGATCGAACGGGTCGAGGCGGTGACGATCCTCCCGGCGGCGAGCGCCCCCTTCGCCCCGGAAACGGCGGCGGGTCTGCGCGAATATCTTACGGGTGCGGGGTTCGAAGGGCAGCAGATCGACCAGATCGTGAATGAAGTCACGCATACGAGACACTCGTACCTGTGGCGGCGCTACGCCCCGGCACTGGGCGTGAACGGATCGCTGCTCGATTACTTCCCCGAAAAACCGTTGATCTGGTTTCTGCAGGCGGACGCGCAGAACCGTGCCTGGCGCCGGCTGGCCAGCGAGTTGGATCTGGCGGCGAATCGTCCGGACGAGGAGTTCCCGCTCCTCGGTCTGGAGGATTACCTGCAACCGGCGGACTATTACAAGAACCACGGGTGTTCCGCGATCCACGTGTGGGACATCGCCGCGGCGGCGGGAGCCGTTGGAGCGGCCGGTGGTAAAATCGGCGGAGCAGTCGGCAGTGAAATAGACGGAGTAGCCGGTGATGAAATCGGCGGAGTGGCTGGCGGTGAAAACGGCGGAGTGGCCAGTGGTGAAAACGGCGGAGTGGCTGGCGGTGAAAACGGCGGAGTGGCCAGCGGTGAAGATGATTCCGCGCCGGCCCACCAGCCGCCACAGCCGGACGAGAAAAAAATAAAATTCTACACCGCCGCGCACCCGAGCGTTGTCGGCAAACTGAGTCCGTTGATCGGACAGATCCGGAAACTCCACACCAAGCATGTCGCCTCGCATATCTTCTCCGAGACGGCGACACAACGCGAGCGGATGGCCGACCTGCTGGAGGAGAGCGAGGAACTGGTCCACCTGCCGGTGGGGTGGATCACCTCGGGCTTCGTATGGGACGATGCGGCAATCGCAATTTTCACCGATCATCAGATCTTCAACCGCATACTTCCTCGTCCGCGAAAGAAAACGAAAAAACGCCGCGTACAGGGATTCCGCCATGAGCACCTGCAGCTGGGGGACTATGTCGTCCACATCGATTACGGTATCGGGCGCTACGTGGGGCTGGAAAAGCTCCGGAGCGGCAACGGGAAGCGGCGCGCCGATGGCGCAGACGGCGAGTCCGACACGGCGGAATGTCTAACGATCCGCTACCACGGCGGCGATAAAATCTACGTCCCACTCGACCAGATGCACCTGGTCGAAAAGTATGTGGGCAAGGAGGGTGTCGTCCCTCACATGGACCGTCTCGGAGGGACGCGCTGGCAGAAGAACAAGGAGAAGGCGCGCAAGGCGGTCGAGGACATCGCTCACGATCTCCTCGACATATACGCGTCGCGCGAAATTGCTGAAGGATACGCATTCAGCCCGGACTCGCACTGGCAGCGCGAACTGGAGGCGTCGTTTCCTTACGAAGAAACACCGCACCAGTTGCGCGCTATCGAGGAAATCAAGAGCGACATGGAGCGCTCCCGTCCGATGGATCGTCTGGTTTGCGGTGACGTCGGTTACGGAAAAACCGAGGTGGCGATCCGGGCGGCGTTCAAGGCGGCGACCGACGGAAAACAAGTCGCGCTGCTCGTGCCGACCACACTGCTCGCGTTCCAGCATTATAATACTTTCAAAGAGCGCATGGCTGCCTTCCCGTTAAAAGTAAAGATGCTGAGCAGGTTCATCTCCAAATCTGATCAAATCAAAGTCGTCGAGGGATTGCAGGACGGCACCGTCGACATCGTCATTGGCACGCATCGTCTGCTGTCAAAGGACATCGTCTTCAAGAACCTGGGGCTGATGATCGTCGACGAGGAACACCGCTTCGGTGTCAAGCACAAGGAACGCCTGAAGAGTTTGATGAAGGATGTCGACGCGCTGGCGCTGACGGCTACGCCGATTCCCAGGACGCTCCACATGTCGCTTTCGGGTCTGCGCGAGATTTCGATCATCGATACTCCGCCGCGCAACCGGCACCCGGTCAAAACCGAAGTCCTCGCGTTCGACGAGGAAGTCATCCAGCGCGCCATCACCGAGGAACTGGCGAGGGAGGGGCAGGTCTTCTTTGTCCACAACCGCGTGCGGTCGATCTACTCGGTACAGGCGTTCCTGGAACGCCTGCTCCCTGGAGTGCGTTTCTGCGTGGCCCACGGACAGATGAGCGAAAACGAACTGGAAAAGGCGATGCTCGAGTTCATGGACCACAAGTTCGACGTCCTGATCTCGACGATGATCATCGAGTCGGGGCTCGACATTCCCAACGTCAACACGATCATCGTAAACCGCGCCGACCGGTTCGGCCTCGCACAGCTCTACCAGCTCCGCGGACGGGTCGGCCGCAGGGAGCAACAGGCGTACGCGTATTTCCTCATCCCGCGACAGCTCTCACTCACCGAGGGCGCCGAGCGCCGGCTGCAGGCGATGGAGGAATTCGAGGAACTGGGCAGCGGTTACCGGCTGGCGATGCGCGACCTCGAGATCCGCGGCGCCGGCAACATCCTGGGGATCAAGCAGCACGGCCACGTGGCGGCGATCGGATTCGACCTGTACACGAAGATGCTCAAGGAAGCGGTCGAGCGGGTCAGGGGGCAGGAGGAGCCCCCGACGCCGGAGTGCAAGATCGAATCGCCGTATGTGTATTATATCCCAGAGGGTTACGTGGAGGATGCGGACGAGCGCATGATGATCTACAAGCGGATGGCCAAACTGGCGTCGATCGACAAGATCGAGGCGATCGAATCGGAGCTGGTCGACCGTTTCGGCGAACCGCCCGCCCCGGCGCGACGCCTGTTCGACCTCACGACGATCAAGCTCCTCGCGGGCCTCCAGGGTATAGCGACCGTCCGTTTCAAGGAGGACCGCTCGGCGCACGAACGGGCGCGCGAAGCCGACCGGCTGGAGCGGGCACTCAGCGGAGTCGGGCGCCTGGCCCGCACCGCCGGAACGGGGGGCCTGGCGGGTGGGAACGACCGGGGTATGGTGGAATTCGGCTTTTCACCGGGAAAATCGTTCGATTCGACCCAATGTATGAAGCTCGTTGAAACTTTTGAGTCACGATTGTTGTTTAAATCAGGAGAGCCATTCGCCGTGAGGCTGGAGTCCGAACCGGCGGACCGGCTCGTGGTGGATGCCAAAAATCTGTTGCAAGTGGCTTATTTTTCAACTAAAATCTAGAGTTCAGGGCGCGCCGTATCACGTGCGCGCTCGTGATTTTAACGCCGGCATTACCTACTGGCGGCAGGGTCTGGGGCCGCTTTCTTCGAGCTATCGGTAATATCTGGAAAATAAATCAACATTCATACCGAACAGTAGTTTGCCGGCAGGGTTACGTGTGAACCCGTCTGTTTGATCAACAAGGAGTCATTTCGATGAAGTTTTCAAGAGCGGTCCTCGCGGGCCTGATTCTGGTCCTGGCTTTCTCGCTGGTATCATGTTCCAGCCGGGAAGACGTGGTACTGGCCGAATTCAAGGACAGGACCATCACGGTGGGGAGATTCGAGAAATCGTATGCGGCTGTCGACCCCCGGTTTCTGCCCGCTTCATCGGGGATCGAAGGCTACGGGGAATTCGTGACCACGATGCTCAACAAGGAAGTCATGGCCTACAAGGCGGACGAACTCGGTTACGACAAGGACCAGGGGGTTATCCAGGGTATGGAAGCCTACAGGGGCATGGGGTTGCAGGCCGGCTATTTCAAAGTCCAGGTGAGCGACAAAGTGAAAGTTTCCGAAGATCAGGTGAAGGACCACTACCGGAACAAAGGGGCCACCCTCTCGGTGAAGCAGCTCCTCGTCGACACGCCTGGCGAAGCGGAAGAAGTTTATCAGATGCTTCTCGATGGCGGCGACTTCGACACGATCTGCAGGGAATACTCCAGGGGCCCGGATGCCGAGGAGGGCGGCAAGGTCCTCACGGTGGCCTACGGCAGCTACGGTCCCAAACTGCAGCGTTCGATGTTCACACTTGGCGTCGGAGATATCACCGAACCGCAGGAGACGCCATACGGATTTTTCATCATCAAGATTCTTCGTCGCACCGATGCCAGGCAGAAGGAACCATATGAAGAAATCCATGACACCCTCGAGCAGGAAATCCGGGTTCTGAACGAGATGATACTGACCAACGAAGTGACCGACGGGATCCGGGAGGCCGCGGGCGCGGTATGGTTCTGGGATAACATGCGCATCGTGTTGGATGCACTACCTCCCGACCGTTCGCTCACCAATCCGCCCGACCGGCGTGATGAAATCTATCCGCTCCTCTACTTCGAGCACGACGACCTCGACAAGCCGCTGCTCAGCTACAACGATAAACTGGTGACGATAAAGGACTATTCGGATTTCTACGATCGCGCGTCGTTTTTCACCCGATCGCGCCGCGAATTCCGCCTCGGCGGAATCAAATTGTTCCTCACCGAGCGCATGATGGCGGAACTGGTCGTCGAAGAAATGGCGAGATCCAATATCGAAGATCATCCCGAGATCAAAGCCGCAATCAAGGCCAAGCAGGAAGAGCTGATGATCAACCGCCTCTACGAGGACATGGTCAACGGCCAGACGGTCGTCACCGACGCGATGGTGGCGGATTACTACAGCGCCAACGCGGAGATGTTCCGGACCCCCGAGAAACGGCGATTCGGCGTGATCCTGACGGGTGACATCGAGGTTGCGCGGGCCGCCTACAAGGAGATCCAGAGCGGCAAGCGATTCCGGAGTGTCGCCATGGAATACTCGATCGACGAAGCCACGCTGGAAACGCTGGCGGAAACGCAAATGCTGTCCGAAGGCGAGCAGCCGGAAATGGACAAATATGGATTCGCGCTGGAGCGTGTCGGCGCTGTCACGGCGCCGTTCGAAACGTCCAGGGGCTGGATGATTCTCAAGCTGACGGAAAAGACGGACTCGGGGCAGTTCACGAGGTCCGAAGCGAGTGACTCGATCCGCCGGGCTCTCAAGCAGATGGAGAACGAGGCCCGTCTCAATGAACTTCTGGCCAAGTGGAAGGAAGAGCTGGGAGTCGTGATCTACGAAAAAAATCTATCCAAAATTCAGGTCGAAGAGCGTACGATCCCGGGAGCGGTCACAGAAACCGGCCGGAATCCGCAGAGATAAGAGGCGACAGGACCCCGTCCCGGGAGAAGACGGTTGCACAGATTCGCACGCTTTCGTTTATTTAAAAAGGCGCTGATAGGGGGAATCCTGCCCCCTATCGTCGCGTTGACCGCCGCCGGCACCGGCCTCGCGGGCTGCGAACGCCGCGAGACGGGGCGCCAGGCGGAGGTGAGCCCCCCCGTGGTGCGCGTCAATGGCAACTCGTTGTTGAAGAACGAGTTCGAGTCGTATCTTCCGGACGACTATCAGACGACGCTGACGGCGAGCGAGAAACAAGAGTATCTCAACCGGTGGATCACGACACAGGTCCTCTATGAAGCAGCCATGCAGAGCGGGGTGGGGGTCACGCCCGGGATCGAGGCGCGCCTGGAGCGGTTCAAGAAGGACCTCGTCGCCGACCGGCTGGTCCAGAAAGTAATCGCCGAGCGCGCCATCGTAACGGAAGAAGAAGTGCAGACGTTTTACGCGGAGCACGAGGACGAATACACGCGAGAGCTGCGGGTGAGTCACATACTTGTCAACTCGATGGATGACGCGGAGGAAGTGAGAGAGGAACTGCAGAAACGGACATTTTCATGGGTGGCGAGGCGGCGCTCGATCGACAAGCACACGGGCGTCGGCGGGGATCTCGGCTTCCTGTCCAAGGGAAACATGATACCCGATTTCGAGAAAGTCGTTTTTGACATGAAGATAGGTGAGGTCAGCGACGTTATCGAATCGGAACTGGGCTATCACTTTGTAAAAGTCACCGACGCACGCGAGGCGCGCAACAAACTCGAGTACGCCGATGTAGCGGAAGATATAACGCGGATTCTTCTGCTCGAAAAGCGTGCGGCCGTATACGACAGCCTCATTACGACGCTGAAGAAGAATGCGACGATCGAAATTCTGGACCCCGAGTTACGAATGATGCTGGAGGCGCTCCCGAATACGAGCCCTCCCGTCAGGAATGGTGAACAATGATCAGGAAAACGGCATGGATACTTGTTGCGGCGACGATCGTGGCAGTGATGGCCCCGACGGCTCGTGCCGAACGTGAGTTGATCGACCAGGTCGTGGCCGTCGTGGACGACGAGGCGGTGTTCGAGAGCGACATCATAATGGTGATCAACCAGCTGATGATGCAGCAGGGGCGTACTTCGATCACGGATGCCGAGCGGAACGAGATGTACACGACGGTGCTGAAGAACCTGATCAATGACAAACTGATCATCGCACAGGCTCAGCGCCTCGATATCGATATCCCGTTTTCCACCGTCGAGGAGAGGGTCAACCAGGCGGTCGATGAAAACCGCCAGGCACTGGGCGGCGAAGAGCCGTTCCTGCGCCAGCTCGAACGCGAGGGATTTTCGCTGGAGGCCCTCAAGCAGCTCTATCGCCAGCAGATTCGTAACCGAATGCTGGTGGAGGAGGTCCTGCGCACCGAAGTCGATCGCGGTCAGATCGAAATCACCGACGATGCGTTGCGGAGCTTCTACGACGAAAAGAAATCGGAATTTCCCGACCGGCCCTCCGTCGTCCACCTCAAGACGATCTTCATCGGGTTCGAGTCGTCGAGCAGCGTACAGACGAATGCCAGAGCCCGTATCGACGAGGTGTACAACCGCGCCATATCGGGCGAGTCGTTCGCCGAACTGGCCAAGACCTACTCCGAGGATCCGAGCGCGCCGCTCGGCGGCGACCTCGGCTTTGTAAATCCCGCGGACCTTGCCGACCCGGCGTTGTCGCAGGCGGTATTGGGCCTGGGGCTGGGGGAAATCAGCGAGCCGGTCAAATCGGCACTCGGGTACCACATAATCCAGGTGACCGAGCGCAACCCGGACAACGACGAGGTGCGTCTACGCCATATCCTGATCCGGATGACGGCGGACGACGACGATGTCGCCGAGCTGTTCGGCCGTGCCACCCGGCTGCACGAGCAGCTGGAAGCGGGCGCCTCCTTCGAAAACCTCGCCAACGAGTACAGCACCGACCCCAACGCCGGTCCCGGCGGCGACCTCGGATGGCTCAAGGCCGAAGACCTGCCCGAGTTTTTCCGCGACGTCCTCTCCGGAATGCAGCCAGGCGATATCAGCCAGGTCCTGCGCGAGTCCTCGGGTTTCCGTATCGTCAAACTCGTCGAACGCGAAGACCCCCGGCCCTACGAATTCGAAGAAATCCGCGCCGAACTACGCCAGATGTACGAGCAGGACAAGATGGAAGTGATCTACAAGGATTACGTCGAAAAACTACGCGGGGACTTCCACATCGCCATTTTCCGCCAGTAGCGAGGTCCGCGCCATGCGCATCGATCTCGCGCTCAAACACCTCTGCCTCGTCAAGAGCCGCTCCGCCGCGAAGTCCCTTTGCGACAGCCGCAAAGTCGTCATCGACGGCAATACTGTGCGGGCGTCGCACCGCGTGAGTGCCGGGGAGCGCATTACCATCCACTTCCGGGCCCGCACACTCACCGTCGAACTCCTCGAAACGCCCCGGAAACAGTTGAGCAAATCAGCCGCTGTGGACTACTATCGGCCCGTCGAAACGCCGCGCACCGACGA
>CBDVDJ010000111.1:0-7712 GCA_965372695.1 uncultured bacterium | reverse complement strand
AATATGCTCGGGAGACTCCTGGGCGAGACCATCGAGCTGAAACTGTCGATCGGCGCCGGCCCGTGCCGCGTCGAGGCCGACCCGGGCCAGATCGACCAGGTACTGATCAACCTCGCCGTCAACGCGCGCGACGCGATGCCCGAAGGCGGCGTTCTCGAGTTGTCCGCCGGGCTCGCCACTCTCGACGAGCAGTTCTGCCGCACCGTCCCCGACGTCGAGCCGGGCGAATTCGTCGCCATCACCGTGCGCGATACGGGTCACGGCATGAGCCAGGACACCCTCGGCCGCATCTTCGAGCCGTTTTTTACGACCAAGGAGGCCGGAAGGGGAACCGGGCTCGGTCTTTCCACGGTCTACGGCATCGTCAAACAGAACCGCGGCGCCGTCAAAATCAGTTCGCACCCCGGCGAGGGCACGACGGCCACGATATACCTGCCCGTGGCCGTGACGGAGGCTCGGGAATACGTGGATACCCGGCAGCCGGAAAAACTCGGCGGGGACGAAACCATCCTGCTCGTCGAAGACGAGGCCACGGTCAAGTCCCTCACCGAAAAGCTGTTGACCAGCCGCGGCTACAACGTCATCGCCGCCGACGACACGAAGCACGCGATCGAGATCTGCGAGGACCAGGACCGCCACATCGACCTGCTGTTGACCGACGTCGTCATGCCGCAAATGGACGGACGCGAGTTGTACGATCAACTCGAGAGAATCCGGCCCGGGCTCAAGGTACTCTACATGTCGGGATACGCCGTCGACGTCATCACCCGGCACGGGGTGCTCGACAGAGACATCACTTTCATAGCCAAACCATTTTCGCTATCGACACTCGCATCCAGGATACGCGAAGTGCTGGAAAGAGAGGACGGATCATGAGTTCGAGGACCTGGGAGGAAAACTACAATTCCAGGTTGATGTCGGCAACCGACGCGCTCGCGAAGATACGAAACGGGCAGACGATTTTTATCGGATCCGGCGCCGGCGAACCACTCCTCCTGACGGATACCCTGGCCGAGATGGCGCCCCGATTTTGCGACATCGAAGTCATCCACCTGGCGACGGCGCGAGAGGACCCGGGACTGGCCGACCCGGCGCTCTCGAACAGTTTCCGTTATAACCACTTTTACGTGGGACGCCACGCGTCCGACACCGCGGCCGGCGACCCCACCGACTACACGCCGATGGACGTGAGCGAGCTGCCGTCGGCGATGGCGACCGGCACCATCCTCATCGACGTTGCCCTCGTGCAGGTGTCGCCCCCCGACGATCTCGGCTTCTGCAGCCTCGGCGTGAGCGTCGACGCAACGCGCGCCGCGGTGGAGAACGCCAACCTCGTGATCGCCCAGGTGAACCGGAACATGCCCGTCACCGTCGGCGACTCACTCGTCCCGATCGACGACCTCACCTACCTCGTCGAAAGCGATACACCCCTGGCCGAGGTGGCGCCTCCCCATCTCGATCCCGTCGCACTCACCATCGGCCGCCACGTCGCGGGGTTGATCTCCGACGGGATGACGCTCCACTTCGACAGTGGTCCCATCAGCGCGGCCACGATGCGATATCTCGATACGCGCAAAGATCTCGGCATCCACACCGACATTCTCACCGACGACATTCTGCGCCTGATCGAGTCGGGGGCCGTGACCAACCGCCGTAAGAAGATCTACCACGGCAAGGCCGTCGCCACGATGGCCATGGGATCGAGCAGGCTCTACCGGGCCCTCGAAGGCAACCCCCACATCGAGCTGCTCCCCATCGACGAGGTCAACGACCCGTCGATCATCATGCAGATCGAGGACATGGTCTCGGTCCACGCCGTCGGCGAAATCGAACTCACCGGCATGGCGCGCGCGGACACGGAACACATGTCCGTCAAGCGGAGCCTGCCGAGCAGCACCAACTATATCCAGGGGACGAGGTGTTCCACGAACGGGTTCACCATCATGGCGCTCCCGTCCACGACGCGCGACGGCAAACGCTCCCGGATCGTGAGCTTGAGCATCGGGCGGGGCGTCGCTTTCCACCGCGCCTCGGCCGAATACGTCGTGACCGAATACGGCATTGTCAACCTGTACGGATTGTGCGTGCGCGAAAGAACCATCGCGCTCATCTCGATCGCCCATCCGAAGTTCCGGCGCCAGCTCCTCACCGAAGCGAAGAAGCTCGGCTACGTCGGCCGCGACCAGAAGATCCCGCCCGAGTCGGGGTGCGTCTATCCGAGCCACTACGAGTTTTCCCAGACGTTCAAGGACGGCCTCGAAGTACTGTTCCGTCCGGTGCAACCGAGCGACGCCCGGCGCTTGCAGAGGCTGTTCTACAAGCTCCAGCCCGACACGATCCGCCTCCGGTTTCACGGCACGATCAAGGCGCTCACCAACGAGATGGCGCAGGAAGCGGCGACGATCGACTACAGCCGCGACATGGCCATCGTCGGCCTCGTCGGGCCCCGCACCAACCCGGAGATCATCAGCGAAGGCCGCTACACCTACAACCCCGGCAAGAACATGGGCGAATTCGACATTGTCGTTCGCGAAGATTACCGCGGCCGCGGCATCGGCACCTTCCTGGCCGACTACCTCAACAAAATCGCGTTCTCCCGCGGGCTGGCCGGCGTGTACGCGGACGTGATCCCCGAAAACGCCGCCACACTCGCGCTGTTCAAAAAAGCCTGGCCGACGGCGACGATGCGTTACGACTTCGGCAACACGGTGGTCACCGTCGTGTTCCCGGACAGCCAGGTCAAACACCCCAAGGACAGCGTCATCGTCTATTCGGGCCGTTACGCGGATTACAAGTACGGCGACGACCACCCGTTCGACCCCGGACGCGCCAGAGTCGTGCTCAACCTGATCAATCAGCAGGGGTATCTCGACCAGCCGTGGATGCGGGTCGAGGAACCGATAATGATCACCAAGGAACGGCTCATCGAGTCGCACAACCCCGAGTACGTCGACGCGCTGGAAGAGGCCAACTCGGGCGAGTGGCAGGATCGCTACACGGAGTTCAACCTCGGCGTGGACGACTGCCCCGTCTTTGCCGGCATGTTCGACTACACGCTGCTCTATTCTTCCGCCACCCTTACCGGCGTCGACCTGATCACGAAGGAAAACGCCAACGTGGTTTTCAACCCGCTCGGCGGCTTCCACCACTCCAGCCGCGATCACGCGGAAGGATTCTGCTACATCAACGACGTTATCGCCGCCATCGACCTGCTCCTCGCGCGCGACTTCCGCGTCGCTTACGTCGACATCGACGCCCACCACGGCAACGGCGTGCAGGACGCGTATTACCGCGACGACCGCGTCCTCTGCGTATCGCTCCACCAGTCGGGCAAGACGTTGTACCCGTGGAGTGGTTTCGAGAACGAAATCGGTGAAGACATTGGCAAGGGATTCAACATGAACATCCCGCTCCCCGAACAGACCGACGACGACGCGTACAAAAAGATATTCGACCGGGTGGTCGTTCCAGCCGTGGAGGCGTTTGCGCCGTCGGTAGTCGTCTCCGTCATCGGGGCCGATACGCACAAGGCCGACCCGCTGGCCGGCCTCTGCCTGACCAATAACGGAATGGAAGCGGTCGTCACCCGCATCCAGAAATTCAGCCGGCACCTGTTACTACTCGGAGGTGGCGGCTACGATCTCAAGGCGACCACCCAGGCGTGGTGCCGGATGTGGGCGGCGGCCAACCGTATCGACTCGATGCCGGATTTCATGCTCGGCATGGGCGGGACTTTTCTCGGCGGCGAGGACATCTCGGGGGCGGACATCATCGACATGACCTACCACGTCACCGGCGACAAGAAAACCGACATCATGGCCGAACTCGAACGGATCGCGTCGTTCCACGAAGAAACCACGATCCCGGCTATGTCAAGGGCTCTCGGAGCTAAAAACCCGACCGAAAGCGATTAGCCAGGGCCACCGCAGTGTCATATTATAATGCGGCCCATGCCCAAAGGGTAGAAGCCCGGCGCACCTCCCCGGCGATTTTCGTCGCGCTATCCCCCCGCCTTCACCGGCAGACGATGGCAACGGGTTTTCCGTCGACTCGCGTGAGCACGACGAGGCGTTCCTCTTCGCCTTTTGTGCGCAGATCGCGGGCGAGCCGTTCGGCGTCGAGCGGAGAGCCCCGCTTCTTGACCGTGACCCGGCCGATTCCGCGCTCGCGAAGATACGCCCGGAGCCGCCTCTGATTGAACGGCATCCAGTCCTCGACTTCGAGCGCGCGGGCGAACGGTGTGTCGACGCGCGTGGCGGAGGTGAGAAAAGCGATCGAGGCGTCGAGCTGGCAGGCGTCGAGTTCGTCGCCAAGTTTCCGGACGAGCCCCGCCCGGATGACGGCCGGGTCGGGTTCGTAAAGCCACGCCCCGGGTTCACCCAGCCGCGCCGGCCGCGACCACGCGCCGTCTTCCACGTCGGGGACACCGCACATGGTATGGGTCCCCGGGAGCACCGTCGCGCGTCTCGGGCCACCGTCGCGGCGCAGGGGCCCGAACCAGAGCACCGCCTCGCGAAGTTCGCCACCGAGGGAAATGAATTCGACTTCGGCGTCGTACTCCGCCAGTTCCTCCATGCGGACACCCGGCGCGATCTTCACCCCGAGTGCCGGCCAACGCACTAACCACCCGCGGATCACATCGAGAGGCGGCTGGTAGTTGCAGACCGACCGCGCGCGTCGCTCGCCGCTCCGGCGTCCGGGGTCGAAGAACAGCGCCGCTTCCGCGCCGGGGTCGAACGGCAACGGGAGTTCGAGGTCGGCGGCGGCAAATTTCGTCCGCTCCCCGACACCGGCCGCATCGGCATTGGCCGCGGCCATCGCCAGACGCAACGGGTCGCGGTCGACGCCGAGCGTCATCACCGCCCCGGGCCTCGCCGCCAATGCGAGCGTGTCACCACCCACCGAGCACCCCAGGTCAATGACGGTGTCGCTGTTGGCGTATCGGACCGCCCGCCACCCGCCGACCGGTGCCGACGACGCCTGCTCGAGCGCCTCCCTCGTGAAGTAGAGTTTCGCGGCCAGGTCGCCGTACTTGGTCACCGCTTTGAGACGGAGGATGGCTGTTTCGAGGGCCGCCCGCGCCGTTTCGGCCGGATGGCGGCGGGACAGCGCGGTGAAGTGACGGAGAAAATCGCTTTCCTTCGGCTCCAGGGCGACGGCTTCGGTGAGCGCCCTTTGTCCCGAGGTGGTAAACAGCGATTTGAATGCCGGCAGTTCCATGTGCGTCGAGATCCTTAACGGCGAAGGAGAGACACGGCGACAAACGCTATAGCCGACACCGACGCGGCGAACACTTCCGTCGGAACACCGCCGATCTGATATCCCGTCGCGATGCCGGCGAGTGCCACCGCGGAACCCGCGAAGATAGCCGCCAGCGCACCCGCTCGCGTGGCGCCCTTCCACAACACCCCGCCGAGCACGGGCACCAGAATCCCGGCCGTATACATCGTGTACGAATAGATCAGCGTCGTTACGATTCCCGGCAGATTGAGACCGATCAGCAGCGCGGCCGCACCGACACCCACCGTGACCCAGCGCGACGCGGCCAGCAGCCGGCGCTCGTCGATGGCCGCGTCCGGCCGGCAGACACCGAGCCAGATGTCTTTCACGACGTGAGACGTGGCCGAGGTGAGGAGCGAGTCGGCCGTCGACATGATGGCCGCGAGGATGGCGGCGAGGATCACACCGCCGACGATCGGGTTCATCAATTCCCTCAGAACCCAGGGCAGCGCGTCGCCGGCATCCATCGACTCCGGCGCCAGCGCCCGCGCACCCATCCCCGCGATAGTGGGCAGGACGCTCACCAGCACCAGGAAAACGCCGCCGACGAGCGCCGCGTTACGCGCCGTACGCGCGTCGCGCGTGGCGAACAGCCGCTGGTAAAAGTCCTGGCCGATCAGCGTGTACATCACCGTCGGAACGAGGAGCCAGAGGACGAACGTCGCGCCCTGGCCGAATGGATCGAGGTAACCCGCGCCGACGTCACGGGCGGCGAGGAGGGCCTCGAACCCGCCGGCGGCGTCGGCGCGCGAGGCTACGATGACGGCGGCGATCAATACGCCGGCGGCGGCGATGGCGAGCTGGACCATGTCGGAACTGGTCGCCGCCCACAATCCTCCCAGCGCCGTGTAGGCGACGAAAACGGCGACGGCAATCACCGGCGCCACGGCGGAGTCGATGCCCAGGATTCCGAACGCCTTGCCCGCCGCGTTTACCTGCGCGGCCAGGATACCGATCAGCGCCGCCAGCGAGAGGACCGCACCGAGCAGCCGGACCGCCTTGCCGCCGTAACGCGTTTCCAGGTAGTCGGGCACAGTGAAGAGGGCCAGCCCGCGGAACTTGCGCGCCGTGAAAAATCCCAGGGCAAGCAACCCGACACCCGTCGATACGCCGTACCATATCCCCGCCATGCCGTACTTGTAGCCGTATTCCGCGCCACCGAGGACGGCGCCACCGCCAAAATGCGTGGCGGCGAGTGCCCCGGCGCCCATCACCAGACCCAGGCGCCGGCCGGCGAGGAGAAAGTCGGTCATGCCGGCGATGCGGGTGCGGCTGCACCATACCCCCACGCCCAGCATGAAGGCGAGATACACGGCGACGATCGAGATCAGCACAGATGGCTCTTTTCGGGCGGGTGAAGGGGTGACGGGGGGAGTATAGCAAAGCGGGGCGGCACCCGTCGCCCCGCTTTTCGAGTCGGGAGGCGGTGCTGCCGTGGTGCGCGGGAGTTGAATAATCGGGGGGTTGCTGGTGTAATAACAAGGTCCAGCAAACTCGAGAAGGAGAACCAATGCACGGATTGAACTTCACCTGCGTCAAGTGCGGCAACTCGGCCTACGAAATCAGCGAGTTCCGGGCCACGGGCGGCTTTCTGACCAAGATCTTCGATATCCAGTCGAAGAAATTCACGACCGTCACCTGCACGCAGTGCAAATACACCGAGATCTACAAGACCGACAGCAGCATGCTCGGCAACGTATTCGACTTTTTCACGGATTGACGGGCATGGGCCACATTATATAACACTACTGGGGCCCTATACCCGTCGGGCATGGGCCACATTATATAACACTACTGGGGCCCTATACCCGTCGGGCATGGGCCACATTATATAACACTACTGGGGCCCTATTTCAGGAGGAGACTCTTGATCGTCCGGGTGTCGCCTGCGCTTTCGAGCCGTATGAAATACACGCCGGTGGCGGCGGCGCGTCCGCGATGGTCGCGCCCCTGCCAGGCGACGGTGTGATCTCCCGCGCCTTGCCAGTCACTGACGAGAGTACGAACCAGCCTCCCGCGCACGTCGTAGACGCGGACGTCGACGTGTCCGGCGGCCGGAAGTACGTACGAGACGGTCGTGTGGGGATTGAACGGATTGGGATAATTCTGGCGCAGCACGAGTTCGTGTTCCGGAACTGCCGTGTCGCGCACACCCGTCGGGATGACCTGGTTCCAGCGGCCGACGTTGTCGGCGTTGTGATCGCCGGTCATGGTGAATGACCCGCCGACGTAGGTGCCGTTCGGAGTGAGCGCAATCGCCATCACGGAACCGTCGGTGCCGGTCCCGAAACCCGACCAGTTCGATCCATCCCAACTCGCGAAACGGTTGACGGCCACACCCCCCGCGGCGGGAAACGACCCCCCGATCAACATCTGAGTGGCCGCCGGCTCGTTGGTGAGCACGGCGCCGTTGGCGCCGCTCCCGAGCGCCG
>CBDVDJ010000110.1:0-7724 GCA_965372695.1 uncultured bacterium | reverse complement strand
CACCGCCTTGCCCTTAGCCGGGATCATGCGGTGTATCCTCTCCTCAACCTGAAAACGCTCATGCTATCAGCGTGGCAGAGAGAAAAAATACAAAAATATGCGAACGCCGCGGTGACATGGCCGATGGACCTCCCTTGCCCTGATGAGGTGACGGCACGGATCTCCGACTCCTTTAATAGTACCACATTTGTGTGGATATTACGATCCACAGGCTTGAAGAACGCGGCCGGAAGTCGATTCATACAAATGTATTATAAGAACTTAAGAATATTGAAGTCGACCCTGTCACGCAGAGGTGCGTTCGGGCGCCAGGTCGGGCTCGCCGCAGTGCGCCAGCACGAACCGGCGCGCGTCGGCGCGCATCCGGATCGCCTCGGTCCACGCGTCCGTCGGGTTGCCGGCGGCGGGGGGATCGACGGGCGGGCCGACCGTCACCGTCACCCGGCCGGGCCGCGGAAACCACGAACCCGAGCGCAGGATCGAACGGGTACCTTGTACCGCAACCGGCACGACGGAGAGCCGTGACTCGGCGGCGACGACAAAGGCCCCCATCTGGAACGAGCGCAGTCCGGGCACTCGCGACGTCCCCCCCTCGGCGTAAAAACACACCGGCGCACCGTCGCCCGCGCCGCGTCCGATGCGGCGGGCGTCGGCGATGCCGCGCTGCTTGTCGAACCGTTCGACGAATTCGGTGTCGAGACGGCCGAGGAAGAGTCGAGAGATGAGGTTCCGCGTCAATTCGACCTTGGCCACGAAGCGGAACTGGATCGGCAGCGCCGCCGGGACCACGTACGAATCGATATAACTGGGGTGATTGGACACGAGGAGGAAGTTGCCGCCGCGCGGCAGGTTGTCGAGACCTTTGACCTCGATCCGCACCCCCTGCAGGAATGTCAATGTCCTGCAGAACGCCCGGAACACGCTCCAGCGCCACGAAGACTTCGGCGGCAGCACCACGGGGAAGAACCCGGTAACACAAATCACACCACATAGTAACCACACGTACCCCGCGTAAAGCATGCTCCCCGCCGTCCGGATGAAACGGCGGACTTCGGGCCAGATACCGCGAACGCTCATGCGCGCGAGCTGGAGCCACATGGCTCGGGGAGGTTTCCCGACCTGGCCCTTTTCGTATAGTTCCCTGCTGGCCGCGCGGCGGATCTTGCCGCTCGACGTTTTGGGGACTGTCTGTGGCGGTGTCAGTACGATGTCGTCTACGGGAGTGCCGATCAGGTCGGTGGCGAGCGCGTTGATGTCGGCGCGGATTTTTTCGTGGGCGGCCGGTTCCGTTTCCCGCGACTCCGCGAGGACAACGAGTTTCTCGGTGCCGCTGCCGGGGTCGATGGTGCCGAATACGGCGACGTTTCCCTTGCGGATTCCAGGCACCCCGCCGACGGCTTCCTCGAGCTCCGACGGGTAGATATTACGGCCCGCCCTTATAATAATGTCTTTTACCCGACCGGTGATGAAGACCTCGCCGCCAACCATGTAACCCTGGTCGCCCGAATCGAGCCAGTCGCCGTGCAGCAGCTTCGCCGTCGCTTCCGGATTTTCGAAATACCCGCTCGTCGCCGAGGGTCCGCGGAACTCTACCCTTCCTTCGCGGCGTTCCTGGAGTTCGACGCCGGCCGGATCGACGATCCTGATCTCGTGGCCGCGCAGCGGCATCCCGCACCCGACGAACTGAAGTGCTGTCGTGTCGTCGGCCGCGGCCGGGATGGCCCCGCCACTCCGCGAAAACGGGTCGCGTTCGACGCGGTCGATGACCGGTTCGCGGCCCATGGGCGGAAAAGCCAGCCCCACGGAACATTCGGCCAGCCCGTAGACGGGCTTCATCGTCTCGCGCCGGAATCCGTACTTCGCGAATCGTTCGCAAAAGCGGTCGATCGTGGACGGGCTCACCGGTTCGGCGCCGTTACCCGCCATGCGCCACGAGCTGAGGTCGAGTCCTTCGAGAATTTCGTCGTCGAGGCGCTTGAGGCACAACTCGTAGGCAAAATTCGGCGCCGCCGACACCGTGCCGCGATAACGGTGGATCGCCCACAGCCATCGCTCGGGCCGCGTGATGAAATCCAGCGGAGACATGAGCACGAACGGCATCGCGTTGTATATCGCGCTCATCCACGTGCCGATCAAGCCCATATCATGGTAGAGCGGGAGCCAGCTGACGACGACGTCGGTTTCGTCGGCTTTGACGGTTTCAGACATCGCGCGGATGTTGGCCAGCAGGTTGGCGTGGGTGAGCATGACGCCCTTGGGATTGCCCGTGCTGCCCGACGTGTACTGGAGGAACGCGAGGTCATCCTTGTCGAGCGGGGGCGATTCGAGCTCGGCCGGGGCCATCGAAATTTCTGGAACGGTGACCACGTCGCGCATCGACGGGACCTGTGATTTGAGAATCCGGGCCAGCCGCTTTGCTTCCGGAATCGTGATGAGCGTGGTGACGCGGCAGTTGCCGAGGATGGCCTGGTGGCGACGCAGGTGGTCTTCGATCTGGGATTTCCGCACCGGCGGATAGATCGGCACCGGCGTTCCGCCCGCCATGAGGATGCCCATGAACGAAAAGAAATATTCCTTCGAAGTTGGCAGCATGATCGCCACCGCGTCACCCTTGTGCAGCCCGCGGTGCTGGAGCCCGGCGGCAACCCCCGCGGCGCCATCCCCGAGCTGGCCGTAGGTGAGAGTTTCACCGTCGCCTTCGTCCGCGTAGAACTGGACGTGGACGCGGTCGGGGTGCGCGCGGACGTGCCACATGAGCACGTCGACGAGAGTGTTGGCGTCGCCCGGCACGGGGTCGACGTCACCGGCGGCGACGGACGCCGCCGTGTGGACGGTGTCTCCCCGGGCGGCCTTCCCGGCGGCGAATAATTCGTCGAGGAGTTGTTGCGGTGTCTCCGCCTCGACGAATTTTTCTTCGGGAATCCGGACCCGGAGCTTTTTCTCCACCCTGGCGAGCAGTTCGACGCGCGACAGGCTGTCCAGCCCGAGGTCGCGGTCGAGCGAATCGGTCAGCGCGATCGCGCGCGACCTGGTCCGGTGGGGATGGAGTTCGGCGGTCAACTCCTCGAGCACTTCGAGCAGCACCGCCGCCGCTTCATCGGCGGATGGCATCTGGGAGGGGTCACGTGTCATGGAGCGCCCAAGCTTAAGTTATTTAACGGGTTAAATCAAGATCGGATCGAAGGACGACGATCGTCGCCCCCCACTCGCCGCCGCCGGAACCTCCGAGGCGGTAGCCTGCCACACCGGGGTGCTTGTCGAGGATGGAATGGACGGTACGACGCAGCGCCCCGGTCCCCTTGCCATGGACGATCCGGACCTCCATGATGCCCCGTTTGCGGCACTCTTCGAGGTAGTCGGGAACGAGAGCCTTGACGTCCCGCGGATGGAAATGGTGCAGGTCGAGCGTGCCGTCGATAGGCAGTTCGACGGGCCCGTCGGGCCCTTCGGGGTCGGAGCCGGGATCACCGCCCGGTTTCAGATCGTCATCCACCATTTGTTCACCCCGCCGCCGCGGCGCCGTCAGCGGTACGCCGCCGCGTTGATACCCTCGAGCGACGTGATCGGCGACGGTGGCTGGAGCTGCGCCGCCAGAAACTTGTAGATTTTTACCCGCGTTTCCTTCGCGTGCTTCGTATCGATGCGGTCGAACGAATGCCCGCCGGGAATCTCCTGATATATTTCGTATTCGAATGTCTTTCCCTCGGCCTTGAGCGCCTTTATGAGGTGCTCGACCTCGAGCACGTTGACGTCTGCATCGTTGGTGTTGGTGTGGATCAGGAGAGGGGGCTTGTTCTGGTAATTGTGCGCCTGCCACGCGGGCGACCGGCGCTTGTACTCCTCCACGTCTTCTTCGGCCGACTTGCCGATGTGGAAATCGACTTCGTAGAGGTCGCGATAAGACTGGTCCTTGTACCCCATGCGCGCGATCAGGTCGCTGACGGGCACGCCGGCAAACGCGACCTGATAGTCATCTGGATACTGGAAAATGTTGTGCAGCGCGATGAGTCCTCCGTGGCTCCACCCGATGATCCCGATACGCTTCTTGTCGACAAAGGCGTAGTTTTCGATCATGAAGTCGCGGCTGGCCTTGACGTCCTGGACCTCGAGTCCGCCGTAGTCGATCTTGCGGTAGTGGGCGCCGCCGTAACCAGTGCTGCCCCGGTACTCCGCCGCCACGACGATGTACTGCTGGGCGATGAGTTCCTTGACGATGTGGGTATAGTACGTGGTGAAGTTGGCGTGGACGCCGCCGTGGGGCAGGACGATCAGCGGGTACTTCCGCGCGAAGTCGATTCCTCTGGGTACAAAGACGTACGACCAGAATTTGACGGGGTTACCCGCGCCCTGTGCGGTGGGGCTTTCCTCCTGCTCGGGCCGCAGCGGCGGACCGTACATGTAAACCTTGTCGATGAAAGCGTATTCGCCGACCCGCGCGTACCACGTGAGGTCGTCGACCTGGCGCTCGAGCACGTCGAGCCTGTGACGCAGGCCGTCGTTGAACTTCTTCAACGCTTCGAGGTTGGTGTTTACGTCGTCGGCGCCGTCCTGTGCCCACGCGGGCGCAGCGATCAACACAACGAACAAGGCTGCCAGCAGGATTTTCATAACTGTCTCCCGAATGTATGGTGGGGGCGAACCAAACAGACTGCCATGATACCAGACTTCCCCGTCCATTTAAACCCCCACCCTGCACCGCGTGAAGCCGCACGCCGGTTCGGGGTACGCGGCCATCGTGAATAACAGGGTCAGGAGGAGGAGAGGGCGGCGGAGAGTTTGGCGGCCGTGATGCCAAAGTGTGAGGTATCCCAGACGGCCAGGCCGTTGCGAATGACGATCACCTGCGGGGATTCGTGATCGATGGCAAAAAACGCGGCGGCCTTCTGCGAGAGCGAGCGCTGGCGGCGGACGTCGATCAAGTAGATCGGCACCTGAGGATGGTCCTTGGTGAAGTTCTCCATCTCCTCCATGGCGACGCCCGACGTCGGGCAGACCGTGCTGTGTTTGAACAGAATCGCCAGCTCCGATTTGAAAACCGATTCCAGGACCTGTTCGTCCGTGATCTGTTCCATAAACCTCAAAATCCTTTCCCGCTTCTGGTTGGGGTCATCGGCTGTTGTTGAATTATAAAATCGACCGGTGTTATAATCAAGCTCCACCGCATCGGAGGACGCATTACCACCGTCGGTGACGCCGGCGCCGCGGGAAACCGGTCAGTCGAACTCGGACAGCTTTTCCAGCAGAATGTCGAGATGCCTTTTGTAGATGCCCGTGTTCGGGTCTTCGATTACGAGAGCGCGCTGGTAAGCTTTTTCGTAGTTGATCTTCGCCAGGCTCCACTCCTTCATCGTTTCGTAAGCTTCGCCCAGGCTGTCAAAGACGTTCGCCGATCCCGGGTAGTTGGCGATATTCAGTTCGAACGCCGCAATCGCATCGTCGAACCGTTCTTCCGCCAGTAACAAGTACCCCAGCTGGTTGAGCAGGCCTTCCGGTATCAGCACCTCGTAGCCGAGTTCCGCACTGAGATTCTCGTAGTGCTCCTCTATCGCCGGGATGTCGGCGTCTGACAGATCAGCCGGCAGACGCCAGTCGGCAAATATCATTTCGAGCCCCTGGTAAACGCTCTTGAGAGGCGTGCTCATGTGGTCGTCGTCTTCCATGACGACATATTCCCATCGCAGGCCGGAGTCATCTGACTTTTCGAGCAAACCCGTGAGGCGTTTCAGCGGCGCCAGGTATTCGGGTTCATTGCCAACCGTCAGGAACAGAGAATTTCCCAGGTCCGGCTTGCCCTCCAGGATCCCCTCCGCCTCGTCGATCACGTGTTCGTCGTCGTACTCGAGGTACGGACTGGCGGCAATGTACGCGTTGAACAGGTCAGGACTCGTCATAAGCGCGTGCACGGCCAACGTTCCCCCGAGCGAGTGGCCAAAAAACACCCGGTACGGCTGCGTCCGGTAATGCTGATCGATGTGCGGGATCAGTTCTTCTTCGATGAATCTCAGGAACGCGTCGCCCCCTCCGGATGTCTCTCGTTCCTCTATGTGGGTCACAGTCAGGTCGCGGCGGCGGTCGACGTTGGCGATTCCTACCACGATCATCTGAGGTACTCGTCCCGCGGTGGAAAGAAAGTCGACGGAAGCGGTCGCGTGGTGAAAGTGGGCCACGCCATCCGTGATAATCAGCACCGGGTAGCGCGATTGCGTCAGATGGTACCCGGCGGGCAGGTCGATAAGGATCGGCCGCTCTTCCCCCAGTACCCGGGAATAGATCCTGGTGGCGAATCCGACCGTGATCGGCCGTATGTCGGGCTCCTGCGCGGCGGGACGGCCCGGCATCAGGGTCTGGGTCAGCAGCATCACCGCGGTAAACAACCACGCGTATCGGCCATTTCGGATATTCATGTCGCTTTCGTTCTCACTCTCGTCAATATCGGGTCCTGTGCACCGCCGGGGTCGGGACGATCCGTTCTCGTCTTCGCCTGCTGAATATAGCCAAAGAGGCTCCCCGCCGACACCCACTTTTTTCGCGTGCCGGACGCGCGCCGGACGTCAGAATCAGCGCCGGAGATGCCGGCCCGATTCCACGTAGGGCTTGAATCGCTCGACGAGGAAGTGAAACCACACCTCGTCGACCGCTTCGGGCCACCCCGGAGTCATTTCTCCGGCGGCGCGCACGGTTACCTGCAAACGCGTCGAGTCGGTACCGGCGTGGGTGAACTCGTACGTGTGAACCATGTGGATGGCGTTGCCCGCCAGGCCCAGCGGGCCTTCGAACCTGAGCAACTTGCCGCGCTGCGCAAAGGTCACCGTCGCGTGTAACACGCCGTCACCGGTGTCGTCGAATATTTCCCAGAATCCGCCGCCGGGTTTCGGCTCGATGTAAAACTTTACCGGCGAATCCGAAAACGAGTGGTCCCACCACCCGCTGATGTCTCCGGTGATGGCGTCATAGATCGTCTCCGGCGCACCGGGCAGCACGAGGACGTGCTCCACGGCAAATGCGCCCGTCTCGAGGTTCCGGATCCCGCCGGCGGCGGTATCCGGTCCGCCTGCCGCGAGTAACAGTGGCACGAGGCAGCAGGTCACGGTAAAATTTCGTCGATTCATCGTCCCTCCGAATCGTTGATCGTTGTTTACCAGCGAATTAATTCGTTCGGATCGGCGCCGCCGCCGCCCGATGGCGATTTACAACGGCGGGCCGGTCTAATATACTATTGCTGGCGTTTGGTGTCGATTGCAGCAAGTTTCCAACAGGGTAAGGGATCCAGCATTGATTGGTCGTACGGTTTCTCATTACAAAATTGTCGAAGATCTCGGCATGGGCGGCGAAGACGCCGTTTACAAGGCCGTGGACACCCGGCAAAACGAAACGGTCGCTCTCAAGATTCTCCGGCGCTTCACGCCCGAACCAAAACCTGGCGACGACGCATCGTCCGCCCTCGATCAGTTTCGCCGCGAAGCCCTCGCCGCTTCGGCGCTCGAACACCCCAATATCTGTACTATAAATGAGATCGAAGACGTCCCGGACCTCGGAACACTCATCTCCATGCCGCTCCACGAGGGAGAAACGCTTCGCGAACGCATCGACCAGGGCCCGCTCCACATACAGGAAGCCGTCGAGATAGGACACGAGATCGCCGCCGGTCTTGCCTGCGCTCACGACGATGGCATCGTTCATCGGGGCCTCACGCCGTCGAATGTGTTTATTTTGCGGGGTGGCCT
>CBDVDJ010000109.1:0-7774 GCA_965372695.1 uncultured bacterium | reverse complement strand
CGAGATGGCCCGGCACCTCGCCCACGAGATCAAGAACCCGCTCCTCCCGATCCGGCTGACGATCGAGGAGCTGCGCGACATGTACCAGGGCGACGACCCCCGCTTCAAGGAGATGCTCGAGGAGAGCACGCGCATCGTCGGCGACGAGCTGGACAGCCTGCAGAAGCTGGTCAGGGAATTCTCGTCTTTCGCGAGGATGCCCGACATGACCCCGGTGCCGGGGTCTCTCGAGCAACTCACACGCGACGTCGCCCGGTTGTATCCGCAACTCGACGTGTCGATAGAATCGGCTGGCGGGCTGCCCGAGTTTCCGTTCGACCCCGACCAGATCCGGCGGGTACTGGTGAATCTTTTTGACAACGCAGCGTCGGTAGACGCCACGCGCATCGACATATCGCTCGGCGAGGCGGACGGCGAGGCGGTGCTGACATTTGCCGACAACGGCCCGGGGATCGCGGCCGAAAACCTCGGCCGGATATTCGATCCGTATTTCACGACGCGCGAGGAAGGCACCGGCCTGGGCCTCGCGATGACAAAGAAGATCGTGCTGCTCCACGGCGGCTCGATCGTTGCAACGAGCAGAGAAGGCGCCGGCGTGACCTTCGAGGTCCGCTTGCCGGTTCATTATAATATTCCCGACCGTAGCGGGTCCTGACGCCTGGCGCCACCCGCTACGGCCGCCACAAAGGAGATGCCATGCCTGGTCGTATATTGATCGTCGACGACGAGCCCAATATCCGGAAGACCATCGCGATGATCCACAAGAACGCCGGGTGGGAGACCGCCACCGCCGGTGGCGGCGGCGAAGCCCTGGAGCTGCTCCAGTCCGGCCGCTTCGACGTCGTCTACCTCGACCTCGGGATGCCCGGCAGGGACGGGATCGAAGTGCTCCAGGACATCAAGCTCCACCGCCCCGACCAGGTCGTCGTGATCCTCACCGGCCAGGGCTCGATCGAAAAGGCTCTCGAAGCGACGCGCCTCGGTGCGTTCGACTTTCTCGAGAAAGACTGCGGCAAGGACAAGATCCTGCTCACGTCGCGCAACGCGCTCGAACACGTAACGCTCGCCGACGAGAACCGGCGGCTCCGCGACCGCGTTTCGAAGAAGCAGGAATACATCGGCTCGGGCGAAAGAACGCGCGATCTCCTCGAGCAGATCAACCGGGTGGCGCCGACCAACGCCCGTGTGCTGATACTCGGCGAATCCGGCACCGGCAAGGAACTGATCGCGCAGGCCATTCACGACCGCAGCCAGCGCGCCGGCGCTCCGTTCGTCAAAGTCAATTGCGCCGCCATACCCGAAGAGCTCATCGAAGCCGAGCTCTTCGGCACCGAAAAGGGCGCGTACACCGGTTCCGTCGGGTCGCGCAAGGGCAAGTTCCAGGCGGCCGACGGCGGGACCCTCTTTCTCGACGAGGTCGGCGACATGAGTACGCGGGTGCAGACCAAGGTGCTGCGCGCGATACAGGAGGGCGAGATCGAGCGCGTCGGAAGCGACAAGATCGTACGCGTCGACGTACGAGTCATCGCCGCCACCAACAAGGACCTCACCGCCGAGGTCGCGTCCGGGCACTTCCGCGAAGACCTCTATTTTCGCCTCAATGTCGTGCCGCTGAACGCCCCCGCGCTACGCGAGCGCCCCGACGACATCCAGCACCTCGCCGAGACCTTTCTCGCCGGGTACTGCGCCGAGAACGGTTTGCCGCTCAAGCGCTTCGACTCAAAGGTCATCGAGCTGTTACGGCGATACCCCTGGCCGGGAAACGTGCGCGAACTGCGCAACCAGGTCGAACGCATGGTGATCATGGCGCCGGGCAGGGAAGTGTGCATAGAGGACTGCAGCGCCGAGATCCGCGCCGGCGTGCCGCCCGTCGCGCTCTCACGGCGCGGCGAACGCGTCGAGGACGTCGAACGTTCGCTCGAATCCGGCAGCGGCCCCGGGCAGGCCGCCGCCCTCGCCGTCAAGTCGAAGACACTTCAGGAAGCGCGGAGAGAGTTCGAGCGCAACATGGTGCTCGTCGCTCTCGAGCGGTGTGACTGGAACGTTTCGCGCGCCGCCGACGAACTCGGCCTCGAGCGCACCAACCTGCACAAGAAGATCAAGCAGTTCGGACTGAGCCGGAAGTAAATCGCATCACGGCAGGCCGTCGAAGAAATCGACGACTCCCGTCTTCAGCGAATACTCGGCGCCTACAATAAGAATCTCGTCTCTCTGAACCATCTCATCGAGGATGCTCGATTCCTGACGCAAATGGACTACCGTATTGTGGATGTGGTTCCGGACCACCTCGTCCACCCGCTTATCCAGATCGTCCCCGGTCTCCGTCACCGGCAACTCCGTCACTGACGGCCGGAGCTTGTCGATGATCGAACGCAGATTCCGCGACAGGTCTCCGGCTGGCCCGTCGATTATCTCCAGGATAGCGCGAATGGCTCCGCACCGGGTGTGGCCCAGAACCAGCACGAGACGGGCACCGAGCCTCTCGGCGGCGAATTCGATCGTCCCGACCTGGGAGGTCTCGGCGATGTTGCCGGCGACGCGGATGACGAACAAATCGCCCAGGCCCTGGTCGAAGATGAGTTCCACGGGCACCCGCGAATCGGAGCATCCGAGAACAATGGCAAACGGTTGTTGTCCCTTCAACAATTCCATCCGCCGTTCCTGGTTCGTGAGATTGCTTTTACTCCTGTCCCCCGACACGAAGCGCCGGTTTCCCTCTTTCAGTCGTTCGAGTGCTTCTCGCGCGGAGATCATCGATCTGCCCTTCTGTTCGAAAGTTAACGGCCGCAACAACCACAACTGTTTCTGAATGGATTGACAGGTCAGGGTTCGCCATCATTCCAGCGCTTGCGGCCGACAGTTCCAAAAGGAACGAGAATCGGCAGGATGATGAACACGTTCCACCTGTTGATCCCGATCCCTTCCAGCCCCCCATAAGACCAGGCCGCCCACACGAGGCTCCCGGCGAACATCACATACACCGGGAGCATCAACTTCCAGTACGGCGTGTCGGGATGTTTCCAGGGCGCGGTTACAATGATCAGGATCCCCGCCAGCCCGGCGAGCGCCAGGCCAATTCCGCCCTGCAGCGTTTTCGCCTGGACCAGCATGACGATGGACAGGATGACGACCCAGATGAAGCCTCCGCTCCATCCCCCAATCCACCCCCATTTTTCTCCGTTTCTTTTCACGACTTCGTTCCTTCGGGATTTCCGGATCGGTACAAACGGACCTCGACCTTTTCGACAGTAGCCAGCCCCTCGACAATGGCATTGTCAATGAGCGGCAGAAACGCCTCTATCTTCTCCTCGGTATCGACGATCTCCACCACGATCGGGAGTTCGCTCGAGAGACGCAGGATTTTCGCCGTGTGCAGCCGGCTGTGAGCGCCGAATCCTTCGAGGCCGCGCAGCACCGTTGCCCCCGCCAGTCCTTCCTCGCGCGCCTTGCGCACGATCCACTCGTACAGCGTCGAGCCTTCGTGCTTGTCATTCTCGCCGACAAAGATACGGAGCAGCTTTCCGTCCCTGGGAAGAGTCATCGTCAGCCCTGCCTTGTTATGAGACTGTACCCGAGCCACACCAGCACGAGACCGAGAACCAGGTGGACGCCGACGTTGCCGGCGGCGCGCAGATATTCCGCATCCCTGAGCATCGCGAATGTTTCGTAGCCAAATGTCGACCAGGTGGTGAACCCGCCCAGAAGACCGATGAGGGCGAACCTGCGGAATTCGGGGCCGAACAGCTGCCGGGACTCGACGAGTCCCGCGAACACTCCGATGAGGAGGCAGCCCAGCAGGTTGACCGCCAGGGTCCCGTAGGGAAATGTCGAGAGGGGGATTTTACGATGCACGAGCCCGCTCAGCCCGTACCGGAAAACGGCGCCCGCGAATCCACCCGAGCCGACCAGCGCGGCGTTAATCAAGGCCTCTTTCAATCTGTCCTCCGGGTGTGGCGTCACGTTTACGATCGTAATTGTTACATGCCTTCATCGTGACGTCCCGTATTTTAACAAATTATCGCTGCGATTTCTCCCCCGGCTTACCCGCCACCATCCGTGCCGTTGCTTCACACCGTCGTGAATCCCGCTCACTCCCCGCGCCACATCCAGCGGGACCGGCCACGAACTGGTATCGTCTCAACCCATTATTATTATACACCTTGTGGTATTTTTGCCCGAAAGGCGGAGAATGGCACGTTTGTTGGTTATACAAGTATGTGTTAGAACAAAACCGGCGCCCCTGGCATCGCGCCCCTATGAAAGGTAACCCATGTTGAAACACATCCACGAATATCAACCGCGCTTCCTCCAGACCGTCGCGCTCTTTCTCGTCGCGGCCACGATCGCTGTCTTCGCGGCCCCTCTGTCGGCCCACGAAGTGACTCGAGAAAAAGGATTCTACATCGGCGCCCGTTTTGCGGGATCGACGCTCCACATCGACGACGACGGGGACCAGATCTTCAAGATCAAGGAAGACGGCGGCGCGCTCTTCCTCATCACCGGTTACAGCTTTAACCGGGTGTTCTCGCTCGAGTTGGCCCTCGGCGGCGCGGGACACGAAACGTCGGTACCGACGATCGACGCGACGCTGGGCACCTTTCAGTTCTTCCTCCACTACCGCTTCAGGCCCGGTCACGCCTTCCGGCCCTACGTCAAGGGAGGCCTCGGGGGATACGGACTGAGACTCGAGGAAACGAGCGGCGCCAACGTGCGGATCGAGGGCGGAGGGGTCCCCATCGGGGTCGGCTTCGACTACTTCCTCTCGAACCACTTCTCGCTCGGGCTCGATCTGACCCACAATATCATCAACTACGACACCGTCACCATCGACCTGGGCGACGGCGCCACCACGGGCTTCGAGATGGACGAAGCGGGGGCGATGACCAATATCGGGCTGACCCTGACGGGCTATTTCTAGAACTCCTGAAGCAATAACCATCTGATATATAATACCTTATGGCCCCGGCGTCTCGCCGGGGCCATTGTTCTTTACGGGCACATATTATGCGTCATGCCGGACCCGAACGGTCAACCCGCGGGTTTTCAGCCAGTTCCGGCAATATCCGGCCCCCCGGGGGCTCCCTGCCGGGGCCGATTATTGCTGTTTTTACTTGAATTTCGGGCCGTTTTTTCTACATTTGAAGATGCGAATAGAGGAGCGGGAATCTTCTATTTTTAGGTGCTTGACACCGCCCGGATATGGTATACTCTGTTCCCTGAAATGTAACGTTACCAAAGAGTTAACGTTATTTATTGCAGGAAGTAGCCCAACGGTCGCAAGGTTCGAACAAAAGATCCAATTCCTCTCCTATAATGAGGACGACCGCGCGGGCTTTTTGTTGTTTTAATTCGTTCAAGTTTATCGGACGGTGCCGGTTTCAACAGCAATCCGGACGGATCCCGGAATCCGGACCGGCAAGCGGATGATCGAATTGAAAAGCCGGACATCACATCAGCGACACTCCTCGGGTAATTATAATAACCGCCGGCGCCCGTCGACCGAGCGACAGCACCACCGGCATCAACATACAAACCTGCCCCAGCTTATAGCGGATAGCCAAACCAGCATCATTTCACTTTCACCGCGTTCTCCACTCGATCTGGATGGACGCTTTCACTCGATAGGGCCATGGAAAAATCTATGAAGGTTCCAAAGAAGAAAACGGAAATGATAGACGAAACGTCCGCCGAATCCGTCGCAACCGGCAAACAGCCTGTGATCTGCGACGAACATATTATCGAAATCGTTTCCGACTCCGGAGAAGGCGCGCAAACGGTCGGACAGTTGTTCGGTACCGTCTGCGCCAAAAAGGGTAACAGCATCTGGACGGTGGAAATCATCCCGGCGGAAATCGAACCCCCCGCCCGCACCGCCGCCGGCGCGAGCGGTAACCGGATCCGCATCGGGTCATTCAGGATAACCAACGCCGGCAACGAAGCCGACCTCGTCGTCGCTTTCAACGATCAGGCGTTACTCGGCCGGCTCCGCAGCAGCCAGTTCAAGCCCGGCTGCGTCATCCTGATGGAAGACATGTGGCGCAATCACTCCGACCCGATGATCCGTGACGACTACGTCAAGGTGTACGACCAGCTCGTCGCCGACGGCTACCGCGTCCACGAGATCCCCATGGAAGAGGAGTGCAAGAAATACGTAGACAACCCGCTGCGCGGCAAAAACATGTTTGTACTCGGAATGCTGTGCCGGATCTACAACCTCGACCTCGACCTGGCTCGCAACGAAATCGCGTTCAAGTTCCGCAAGAAGGGCGACAAGGTCATCGCGCCCAACATCGACCTGGTGGAAGCGGGATACCGTTACGCGGATGAGAACCTCGACTACTCGGTCGAGGTCCCTCCCTTCGGATTGACCGAACCCCAGGTCGTCATCAACGGCAACACGGCCATCGCTCTGGGAATCGTCGCTTCGGGGATGGACGTCTGCGCGATGTACCCGATCACCCCGGCCACTTCGGCGTCACACTACCTCAGCGAAATCTTTGACGAGGTGGGCGGTATTGTACACCAGGCCGAAGACGAAATCGCCGCGTGCGGATTCGCCATCGGCGCGTCATACGCGGGCAAGTGTGCCGTCACCATAACGTCGGGACCAGGCATGGCGCTCAAAACCGAGCTCATGGGCCTGTCGGTGATGGCCGAGATTCCGCTCGTTATCGTCAACGTCCAGCGCGGCGGTCCCAGCACGGGGTTGCCGACCAAGGTAGAGCAGGGCGACCTCCTCGCCGCCATTTTCGGCACACCGGGAGACGCCCCCAAGATCGTCATGGCACCGGCCACGATCGAGGACTGCTTCTACACGATGATTACGGCGCGCAAGATCGCCGAGACTTTTCGCTCGCTGGTCCTCGTCATGTCCGACGCCAACCTGGCCACGGGTCAGCAGGCGTTTACGCGCCCCCATTTCAAAAGCGAATGGGTAGCGCCTCCGATCGACCAGAGCCCGGTGCCCGACCGCGAACCCTACGACTGGGATCCCAGGACGGGCCTGTCGCAGCGCTTCATCCCGGGACAGCCCGACGGCATGTATACGCTCACCGGACTTGCGCACACGAGCAAGTCGCAGGTGGCCTACGAGCCCGGCGTGAACCAGGAAGGGTGCAACCGGCGCAGCCTCAAACTCGCCGCGTTCCAGAAAACGCTCAAGACTCCGAAGGTCTACGGCGACGACGAGGGCGACCTGCTCCTCGTTGGCTGGGGCAGCACCAAGGGCGCGATCGAAGAAGCCGTGAGCCGCTGCCGCGAGGACGGCATGCGCGTTTCGTCGCTGCACATCAAGTTCCTGCAGCCGATGGCTTCGGGCATCAAGGAAATCATGCAGAAGTTTGAAAAAGTGATGACTGTCGAGATTAACTATTCCGACAGTTTCGACGACGAATTGATTACGGAAGACAACCGCCGCTACTCCAACCTGGCGTGGCTGCTGCGGGCGCGTTATCTGTTGGATATCGACTGCTGGTCGAATGTACACGGCCAGCCGATCAAACCGGGCGCGATCGAAACTATGATTCGCGGCCAGTTCTCGAAATAACACCGAGGTTCAACCATGTTTGGTCTCAAAAACGCATGCGTTATCGACGTTCAAGATGAATACAAAACCCTGGAGGATTACCAGGGTCGTGTCGTCCGCTGGTGTCCCGGCTGCGGCGACCACGGGATTCTCACCGCGACGCAGAAGTTGTGCCGCAACGAACAGCTCCCGCCGGAGAAAACGGTGTTCGTGTCAGGCATCGGATGCGCGGCACGGTTTCCCCACTAC
>CBDVDJ010000108.1:0-7784 GCA_965372695.1 uncultured bacterium | reverse complement strand
ACCACCGGTCAGGAAGCCGACGTGTTCATCGTGATGGCCCGGACCGACCCCGAAGTCAAAAAAACACGCGGTATCAGCGCATTCGTCCTCGAGCCCGGCATGAAGGGGTTTACCGTCGGCAAGAAGGAAGACAAACTCGGGCTGCGCGCGTCGAGTACCACGCAGCTGATCCTCGAGGATCTGCGAGTAGGACCCGAACAGATGCTCGGCGAGGAAGGACAGGGCTTCAAGATCGCCATGCACACACTCGACGGCGGCCGGATCGGCATCGCGACCCAGGGCGTCGGCATCGCCCAGGCCTGCCTCGACGAATCGGTCAAGTACGCGGAAGAGCGCGAGGCCTTCGGCAAACAGATCGGGCATTTCCAGATGATCCAGTGGAAGATCGCGGATATGGCCATGCACATCGAGGCGGCGCGCCATCTCGTCTACAACGCTTCCAGGCTGAAGGACGAAGGAAAGCCGCACTCCAAGGAAGCCTCGATGGCCAAGCTGTTCGCGTCGGAGGTTTGTAACGAGTCCGCGCGCCAGGCCGTGCAGATACACGGTGGCGCCGGTTACACCGAGGATTTCAAGGTCGAACGGTTCTTCCGCGACGCCAGGATAACCGAGATCTACGAAGGAACCAGCGAAATACAGAGGATCGTCATATCGAGACAACTTTTGAAGAATCTTCACTAGATTGAAGGAGGGATAGATTTGAAGTTAGTTGCGTTGATAAAAAACGTACCCGATACCGAGGCAAAAATAAAAATCAACGCCGACGGCTCGGACATCGAAACGCAGGGAGTCAAGTTTGTAATGAATCCCTACGACGAGTACGGGGTGGAACAGGCGTTGCTGATCAAGGAAGCATTGAAAGACGATACGACGGTAACGGTCGTTTCGCTCGGCCCCGACAGGGTAGTCGAATCGCTGCGTACCGCGCTGGCGATGGGCGCCGACGACGCGATCCATATCAATGATCCCGCATTCGAAGGCGGTGACAGCCAGGGCAACGCCCGCGTGCTCGCTGAAGTCATCAAGCCGCTGTCGCCCGACCTCGTGTTCTGCGGCAGGCAGGGGATCGACTACGACGCCGCCCAGACACCGGGTGCCATCGCCGAGTATCTCGGCATCCCCCAGGCCCAGATAGCGGTCGAGTTCGCGCTGTCAGACGACAAGGCCACCGTGACCGTCACGAGGCGCGTCGAGGGCGGCGACGAAATCGTCGAACTCACGCTGCCCGCTCTGGTGTCGTGCGAAAAGGGACTCAACGAACCGCGCTACGCCTCGCTGCCCGGTATCATGAAAGCCAAGAAAATAGAGATCAAGAAGATCGCCCTGGCCGACGTGGGCCTGGAAGCGGGACAGGTCGGCGCCGCAGGCGCCCAGTCGCAAATCGTCAAATTCCAGCCGCTGCCCGGGCGTTCTCCGGTCAAGATGATCGAAGGAGACGCCGGCGGCCAGGCGAAGGAACTCGTCCGCCTGCTGAGAGAAGAAGCCAAGGTCGTTTAGTCTGAAAGGAGTGGGACCTCGTCCCAGACACATTATGAGCAATGTTCTCGTTTATACCGAGATCCGGGACGGCGTTTTCAAGGGAATCAACGCCGAATTGATTGCCGCGGCCCAGAATCTCTCGCAATCCACCGGCGGAGAGATCCACCTCGCGCTGACAGGCAGCGGCCTGGATGCCCAGGTGGAAGAGGCAAAAAAATACGCCGTCAATAAAATTTTCACCGTCGATGCCCCCGAGCTGGCCGACTACTCCTCGCAGGGGTACGCGATCGCCCTCGAAGCGGTCATGGCCCAGAGCAGCCCCCGCCTGGTGCTGTTCGGCGCGACGGCCATGGGAAAGGACCTCTCTGCGCGCGTGGCGGCACGGTCGGGCGCGTCGCTGTTCACGGACTGCACGGAACTGTCGATCGAGGGCGACAACCTCAAGGCGATGCGCCCCATTTATTCGGGCAAGGTTTACGTGGAAGTGATTGCGAGCGCCGACATTCAGATGGCGTCGGTCCGTCCCAACGTATATGCGCCCGCCGAGGCGGCCGGGTCGTCCGCGGAAGTCGTCGCCGTTGCGGCCGACTTCGGGGCCGACGCGATAATGGGCAAGGTCAAGGAACTGGTGAGCACGGCGGCGGGTGGCAAGGACCTCACGGAGTCCGAGATCATCGTGGCGGGCGGAAGAGCGCTGAAGAGCGGCGAGAACTTCCAGATCCTGCAGGACCTGGCCGACGCGATCGGCGGAACGGTCGGCGCGTCCCGCGCCGCGGTGGATGCCGGTTACGTGTCTCACTCCATCCAGATCGGACAAACGGGCAAAGTGGTCAACCCCAAGCTGTACTTCGCCATCGGTATTTCGGGGGCCATACAGCATCTCGTCGGAATGCGAACATCCAAGGTGATCGTCTCGATCAACAAGGACGCAAACGCGCCGATTTTCGAGAAGTCCGATTATGGTGTCGTGGGTGATCTGTTCGAGGTCGTGCCCAGGCTGACGGACGAGTTCAAAGCGCTCCTCGGTTAGAACAGGTAAGTCAGACTGATAGATAAGAGGGTGGCGGTCGCATCGTCACCCTCTCTTTTATGGTCCTCCGGAGAGAAATCGACGAGCCCGGTGAGCGAGAGCGGCCCGAATATCCTCACGTTGGCGAACGCGGAGAGCCGTTGATAGCTGTAGTCGGAGAACAGCGAGAAGTCGTCCGGGCCCGCGGCGGGGTCGAACACGGTATAGGACCGTTTCCCGGGCTCGTAGGTCAGCGATATCCAAGCACGGGCGCCGTGGTTGTATTCCAGCCTGACCCGGGCCCCGATCTCCGTATATTCGTCCTGCGCGGACATGTCACTCTTGAGAAACCCCACCCACGGTCCCGCTCCCAGACTCAAGTTGTACGACCGGTTGAATTTGAAGAGAAGCGCCGTGCGGTTCTCGATGTAGTCGAAGTACACCGCGTTCTTGCGGTCGTATTGATACCACTCCACGTCGCTCTCGAGGAGCAGGCTCAGTTGCCTGGAGACCGGGCGCTCTCCCGCCAAGGAACCCAGTACCGCCCAGAAATGGCTTCGCGGTGAACCTCTCACGTAGTCGCGGCGCTCGACGGCGGCCGTCAGCAGGACACGGTCGTAAATCCCCGAGAAGTGGCGAAACTCAACCGACGGGACGACCGCCTGGTATTCGATTTCGGTGCTGTCGGGGATCGCCATGGCGATGTGTGTGACTCGCATGTCGAGGAATGTCGTGAGGTTCCAGTTGAACTCCCCGCCGACGGACAACCTGTTTCGCCGGTAATCGTAGTCGAACTCGGTTCGCCGCTCAAAATCCTGGATCTCCACCCGGTTCGTGATTCGCACGGCGAATGCCGGCCCCAGGGCCTGTTTGAAATACGCGCGAAGGAACAACCGGTCGTAGTAGTAGGGGAACTAGTACGCGGAATTCTGACAGAATTGCCTCCAGGAGACCCGACCTTCGAATCCCAAACGGGTATATCCCGACCAGAACAGCTTGTCGAATTTGAGTCTCCCGCCGACTTCGTGGGAGTCCCTGCCGTACTGCGCGAGACCTTCGATCAGGAGGAAGTCGCGGAGAAAAGTCCCGGCGATCAAACCCAGAGACACACGGGACCGGAATTCGTTGACGCTGTCGAGTGTATCCCGGTCGACGATCGTATATTTTTCCTGGAACGAATCGAAACCTGCCGACACCGATCCGACGAGGCGTACCTCGCCCTGGCCCGACGCGGAAGCCGAGCACAATACGGTCACGGCCAGCGCGATGCGGAGTATACAACGCGTTTTGATACGGTTTGATTTCACGATCGCTCTACAGGTATTCAGGGCGCGAGTATGGCGACAGCCTCGTCTATCAGTTCCAGGGCCAGCTCGTACTCCTCGTCCAGCATGAGCTCCATTACCGAGCGCCGCAGCTCGACGGCTTCGGCCAGCGCGGCGGCGTCGACGCCCGGGTCCCGGCGACGGGACTCGATCACTCTGTCGAGGTAGAGCAATTCCCGTTCACACTCCAGCTCCAGGGGGGATTTTTGCGGGTACGACGGCGAAGAATCCTGCGAATCACTCCGCGGGGCGCAGCCGGTACCGGCCAGGGGGGTGGAAACGGCGAGAAGGGCCGCGACCACCAGGTCGAACAGGCGAAGGCGATTACTCATTCTCCAGTTGGGCCAGCGATTTGCTGGCCAGGTTCCGGGCCACTTTGGTATTGGTCAGGGCCTTTTTCAGGCCGCCGGCGTTGAACGCTTCCCACGCCGTCGCCTGGCGCGACGCCGCGCGGTCGTACATCCCGGGCGTCGATTCCCGGGCACCGGCGTCGAGGGCGGAGCGGAGGCGCACGAGGATCTGGTCGGTGCGCTCCAGCGCCGTCCGCACGGAACCACTGTCCACCACCGGCCGGTCGGCGCCGCCCATCGTCTCGCGAGTGATATCCCTCGCCCTCTGCGTTAGCGAATAGGCGCGTTCGAGTTGTCCGGCGTTGTAGGCGGCGCCGGCGTCCCGCTGGATGCGGCTGGCGTCGTCGAGCCGTTTAACGGCCCGTGTGTCGCCGGCTTCCCTCGCGATTTCGTAGGCCCGGTCGATCAACCCGGTGGTGAGTTCCATGGCCCGGGCCACGCCCTCGGCATTGGCGCCGGGCGCCCCGCCGGCCTGATTGATAATCCGCCTCGCAATCGTGCGGGCGCGTTTGGTGTTCTCGAATGCGAGCAGGTAACGGCCCTCGGCCGCGTTGGCTCGTGCGCGGTTCTGCAGGTCGTGTGCTTCGGTGATCATTCGCGAGATATTCACGTTCACGCTGCGGTCGGCGCGTTCGTCGATCCGGTCGAGAAGAAGATCGGTACGCGCGATTTCGCGGCGGACGACTTCGGGGCCGATGTTGTCGCGTCTCAGGAGCCGAATCGCCCGGTTGGACATATCGGTCGATGCGTTCGCCGACTGGATGGCGACCTCGAACATATGTTCGCGCATGCTCCCCCGCGCGCGCAGCATCTGGTTCGTGGATTCTTCGATGAGCTTTTTGGCGGGTACGTCGTTCCTGCCACCGACCTCGTCGAACACGGCCCGGGCTTGTTCGTTGCGCCGCCCTGCGTATTCGATCGCGTTGAGCGCGCGTTCCTCGAGCCTGGTTTCCCGCTTGGCCAGCTGGATCGCCTTGAGAATGGCGCTTCGGGCCTGTTTCGCGGTCTGTGCCGATAGGACCGGCCGGAGGGCCTCGATCGCGCGGATCGACGCGAAATGGAGTTTCCGCGCGGCGTCCAGCGAAGCGCGGGCCTTGGCGCTGTTGGTGCCATGCACCAATATCTCGGCTTCGGCGAGCAGCTGCTGGTTTTGCTGGATGTAATCGCGGAGCTTGTCGAGGTCGTCGGTGACCTGGGCCCGGGCCGCGGTAACGACGACGGTCGCTGCCAGCAGAACAAGCAGGGCCACGTTGATTGTGCGTCGTTTTCTGTTCATTATAACACTCCCTTCCGCCGGCCGGATGGAGACCGGCGCTCGGGCGGTAACGCCGGTCTATGGACACGCAATCCGTGTACCACGCGGCTTCCACCGGGGAGATATGTGTATAAGATAATTGTTTTCAATTCCTTACGCCAGTATTTAAGCCGGGCGTGCGCGGATGTTTCAGCGTCCGGTGAACCTCCAGGGGCACCCCGGGGAAACCGGGTGACCCCCCCGGTTCATTCGATTCCGTAGCGTTCCAGGCGGCCGGAGAGGGCGCGCCGCGTGATTCCGAGCAGCCTCGCGGCCTCGCTCTTGTTGCCCGCCGCCGCATCGAGTGCCCTTAGAATGGCGGCTTTTTCCAGTTCATTCAGATCGAGGGTGTCCGGCGGCGGTCCCGCCGCGGTGGACCGTCCGATTTCTGCCGTATCCGTCAGCAGGATATCATCTTCTGAGACGCTGCCTTCGGGGCGTATGATCGTCGCTCGCTCGAGCACGTTCCGGAGTTCCCGGATGTTCCCCGGCCAGTCGTGGCGGGCGAGTTTTGCCAGCGCCTCGTCGGTGAGGTCTGCGAGCGGACGGCCCCAGCCGGAAAAGAAATGACGGGAGATATCTGCCACGTCTTCGCGGCGATCACGAAGCGGCGGCAACGTAATCGGGAACACGTTCAACCTGTAGAAGAGGTCTTCGCGAAAACCTCCGTCGCGGATCGCCGTTTCGAGCGGCTGGTTCGTGGCCGATACGAGGCGGATATCGATCTTGACGTCCTTCTCGGCGCCCAGTGGTGTGATGGTTTTGTTTTCGAGGACCCTCAGCAGTTTGGCCTGGAGAGACATCGGCAGGTCTCCGATTTCGTCGAGAAACAGGGTGCCGCCGTGGGCAAGCTGGAAATGTCCGATCTTGCGCCGGTCAGCACCCGTGAACGCCCCTTTCTCGTATCCGAAGAGTTCGCTCTCGAGGAGGGTCTCGGGGATTGCCGCGCAATTCAGAGCGATGAACGGCCCCTCGGCGCGGCGCGACGTCTTGTGGACCGCCTTGGCCACGAGTTCCTTGCCGGTCCCGCTCTCACCGCGGATGAGGACGGCGGCGTCCGAACGGGCCAGCTCCTGGATGATCTCCTTGATTCGTGTCATTACGGGACTGCCACCGACGAGTTCTTCGTCGAGTGGCTGTGACAGGTATGAACGAAGCGCGCGATTTTCGCTCTGCAGCAGTCGTTTTTCGTCGAGACGCGAGACCAGCATCAACAGTTCCTCGGTCTGGAACGGTTTCGTGAGATAGTCGTAAGCTCCCGCTCGCATGGCGGAGATCGCCGTTTCCACCGAGGCGTACGCGGTGACCACGATGACGTCGGTGCCGGGCGACTCGCGTTTCGCTTCCTGGAGTAGCGCGATGCCGTCCATGCCTTCCATCCGGAGGTCGGTGATGAGCACGTCCGGCTTGTATTTGCTCACCAGCAAGAGCGCTTCCTTTGGATCGGTTGTTCTGAAGACCTTGTGTCCTTCGTCTCCGAGTTCCGCGGCGAGCAGCTTGACGATTTTCTCTTCGTCGTCGACGATGACTATTTCCGCCATAAATATGCCTCGCGTGGTTTTCTACTCCGCCAGGGGGAAGGACAGCTCGACTGTCGTGCCTTCCTCCGGACGGCTTTTGATGTCAAGTTTCCCGCCGTGTTCGTCGACAATGGTCTGGACGATGCTGAGCCCGAGACCGCTGCCGTCGGCACGGTTGGTAAAAAATGGCCGGGTCACGTCGCCGAGATCTCCGGGGTCGATTCCCCGGCCGTCGTCACGGACGCCGATGACGCCGAAAGGAGGGCGGCGCTCCACATAAATCTCTATCGAACCGCCGTTCTCCACGGCCTGGACGGCATTCATCAGCACGTTCATCAACGCCTGCTGCGCCCGCTTTTCGTCGACGGCGATGCGTACGTCCCCGTCCGTCCGGCTCTGGATGACCTCTATGTTACCCGCCTGTGACTCGGGCTCGATGACGAGCATGCACCTGTTTATGATCCGGGAGGCCGGGTGCGGACCGATCGTTGGCTGGTGCGCGCCGGCAAAATCCAGGTAGCTGGTGAGAATTCGGTTCAACTCGTCGACCTCCTCCGATATGAACGCGAAAACTTCGTCGTCCGAGTCGTACTTTCGGCGCAGACGCTGGGCGGATGTTTTTATGATACTCAGCGGGTTACGAATGTCGTGCGCGATGTTGGCGACCATCCTCCCCATTGTGGCGAGGTTTTCCCTGCGTATCGCCGCTTCCTGCGCCCTGTCGAGCGCGGCGGACTTGCGGTAGAACAAGAGCCCCAGCACAGCCACCGCGATCACGCAAGCCCAGAGAATGAACCCGATCAGGCT